>JBDHZU010000032.1:0-16128 GCA_039812085.1 Candidatus Nanopelagicales bacterium
GCACCTATTACAAGAACCCCGGCGATAACGACGACTGGCTGGAGTCATGGCTGGAGCTACGCGACGGCGACAAGTTGCTGCCCGGCTACGGCTGGATCTTCGGGATGGGTGACGGCACCTCAAACGTCGGCCTGGGAATGCTCAACACGTCGTCGTCATTCGGCAACGTGGACTACAAGGAAGTTCTGCACACCTGGCTCGCGCAACTACCGCCTGAGCGAGGTTTCACCGAAGAGAACATGACCATGCCGGTTCGTGGAGCTGCCCTACCGATGGGCTTCAACCGTCAGCCGCACTACACCCGTGGCGTCATGTTGATCGGTGACGCTGGCGGAATGGTCAACCCATTCAATGGCGAGGGAATCGCTTACGCGATGGAGTCAGGCCAGATCGCAGGCCAAATCGCTGCAGAGGCGCTGGCAGTTGATGGGGTGCTTGCCCGCGAACAGATCCTGCTGCGTTACCCCCAAGTTCTGAAGGACACCTACGGCGGTTACTACACGCTGGGACGTTGGTTCGTGAAGCTCATCGGCGACCCACGTGTCATGCGGATCGCGACCAAGCGAGGTCTCGGCTACGACCCACTCATGCGCATCTTGTTGAAGCTGATGGCGAACCTCACCGATCCGGGCAGCAAGGACGCCAGCGACCGTGTTCTGAACGCTCTTTCCAAGATGGCGCCAGCAGCATGAGTACCGATTGCCGCAGTCGGGTTTCTCTCCCGCGAAACGACCGGACAGATGTCCCTAGGATGAGCGCGCCGCACGCAGGCGGATTCGTCGGCAATGACATTGCAGTGAAAGGAGGGGTTGGCTCGTGAGTAACCCCTACCTGCCGATCCTCTTTCTTGGTGGATTGGCCTTCTTGTTCGCGATCTTCTCGACCGCGTTGGCTGCTCCTTTGGCTGGGCCTCGGCGCTACAACCGATCCAAGCTGGATGCTTACGAGTGCGGAATCGATCCCACCCCGCAGCCAGAAGGCGGCGGTCACTTCTCGGTGAAGTACTACCTCACCGCGATGTTGTTCATCATTTTCGACATCGAAATCGTCTTCTTGTACCCGTGGGCAGTGGCCTTCAACTCGATGGGTCTGTTCGCGGTGGCAGAGATTCTTGTCTTCATCATCACCGTCCTATGCGTGTACGCCTTTGTGTGGCGACGCGGTGGGCTTGAGTGGGATTAGCGGAGGGACATCATGGGGATTGAGGAGAAGCTGCCGAGTGGCTTCCTGCTCACCAGTGTCGAGGTCGCCGCTGGGTACGCACGCAAGAGCTCGCTGTGGCCGGTCACCTTCGGTCTGGCCTGTTGTGCCATCGAGATGATGGCTACCGGTGCCGGTCGTTATGACTTGGCTCGCTTCGGCATGGAGGTCTTTCGACCGTCCCCACGCCAGGCTGACCTGATGATCGTGGCTGGTCGCGTCAGTCAGAAGATGGCACCGATCCTGCGTCAGGTGTACGACCAAATGCCCGAACCCAAGTGGGTCATCTCCATGGGTGTGTGCGCCAGCTCCGGCGGCATGTTCAACAACTACGCCATCGTGCAAGGCGTTGACCACATCGTTCCGGTCGACATCTACCTGCCCGGTTGCCCGCCGCGGCCCGAAATGTTGATGGACGCAATCTTGAAGCTGCACGACCAGATCCAGCACGAGAAGCTGGGTGCTCACAAGGTCAAGCAAGCTGCCGAACGTGAGCAGCTTGCCCTGGAAGCAGCTCCACTGGAAGACATGAAGGGGTTGCTGCGATGAGCGACGACTCCACCGTGAATCCTGCTGAGCAGCCAGAACAACCCGAAGTAGCCGGGGTTCCGGCAACATCTGATGCTGCCAGCCCGCAAGCGATTGGCACAGCAGGCGCAGGAGCGCAGCAACGTGTGCTTGATGATCGTTCCGGTGCTTTCGGTATTCAGGGTTCGCCGGATGTGTCCGGTTACGGAATGTTGGACCGGGCAGTGCGTTCCGCGCCGCCAGCAGAACGACCATTTGGCGGCTGGTACGACACCGTCGCCGACGAACTCATCGCAGACTTGGGAACCAGCGCGGGACAAGCCATCGAACAGTTCTCATTCGAAGGCGGCGACTTCACTATCCACGTGAACCGGGAGAACCTCCCGGCCGTGCTGCAAAGCCTGCGGGACAAAGAAACTCTGCGATTCGAGTTGTCCCTGGGAGTCAGTGGCGTGCATTGGCCTGCCGATGCCGGGCGCGAACTACATGCGGTCTACCACCTGCGTTCGTTGACCCACAAACGATTCATTCGGGTAGAGACAACCTGCCCCGATTCTGACCCGCATATTCCGTCGACGGTTCAGGTCTACCCAACTCACGACTGGCACGAGCGTGAGACCTGGGACATGTTTGGCATCGTCTTTGACGGCCATCCGCACCTGACCCGCATCCTCATGCCCGACGACTGGCCGGGGCATCCGCAGCGCAAGGACTATCCGCTGGGTGGAATCCCCGTGGAATACAAGGGTGCGACCACTCCGGCGCCGGATCATCGGAGGTCGTACAACTGATGAGCGACACCACGTACACCTCTGCGGCAGACTTCGACGAGCCGATTGAGAACCAACCTTTCGACACCACCGAAGGCGAACGTGTCTTCACCGTGACCGGGGGCGACTGGGACACCGTCACTCCTGCACCCGACGGTGAGAAAGATCGTCTGGTCGTCAACATGGGTCCGCAGCACCCCAGTACCCACGGCGTGCTGCGCATGATCGTGGAACTCGATGGCGAAACCGTCGAGAAGATGCGTTGCGCTATTGGCTACCTGCATACCGGTATCGAGAAGAACATGGAGTTCCGTACCTGGACGCAAGGTTCCACCTTCGTCACGCGTATGGACTACGTGGCCGGTGTGCACAACGAACTCGTCTACTCCCTCGGCGTGGAAAAGCTGATGGGGATCGAGGATCAAATCCCCGAACGAGCCAATGTCATCCGCGTCATCATGAGTGAGCTGTCCCGAATCTCTAGTCACGTCGTGGCCATCGCTACGGGCGGTATGGAACTAGGTGCATTAACCGGCATGACCGCTGGTTTCCGTGATCGCGAGATTGTGCTCGACGTTCTGGAAGCGATCACCGGCCTGCGTATGAACCACGCCTATATCCGTCCCGGCGGTGTGGCCGTGGACTTGCCGAACGGCATCGAGAAGACCCTCACCGACATGATCGCCTTGTTGCGTAAGCGTTTCCGTGATGTCGAGAACATGCTGGTAGGTAACGCCATTTGGCTGGGTCGTACCCAAGGCATCGGCTACCTGGATGTTGCGGGTTGCCTAGCGCTCGGTGTGACCGGACCGATCCTGCGTGCGGCTGGACTGCCGTGGGATCTGCGTAAAGAACAGCCCTACTGCGGATTCGAGAACTACGAGTTCGAGGTCCCCACCCAAACCACGGCGGACTGCTACGGCCGATTCCTGGTTCGTCTCGATGAACTGCAGCAGTCCTTGAACATCATCGAACAGGCTGTCGACAAGTTGACCCCTGGTCCAGTTGTGGTGGAAGACAAGAAGATTTCGTGGCCGAGCCAACTGGTTGTTGGTCTGGATGGTCAAGGAAACTCTCTGGACCACATCCGGCACATCATGGGTCAGTCCATGGAAGGTCTGATCCACCACTTCAAGTTGGTGACCGAAGGTTTCCGAGTTCCGGCCGGTCAGGCCTACGCGGCGGTCGAATCCGCCAAGGGAGAACTGGGAATCCACCTGGTCAGTGACGGTGGTACGCGCCCGTACCGCGCACACATGCGCGACCCAAGTTTCACCAACCTGCAGTCCGTGGCTGCGATGACCGAAGGCGGCATGCTGTCTGATGCCATCGCGTCGGTGGCAAGCATTGACCCCGTCATGGGTGGAGTTGATCGGTGATGGCATTGAGTGAAACCACCCGAGCCGAACTCGAGTCGATCCTCGACCGGTACCCCAACCCTCGCTCGGCGCTGGGTCCGATGCTGCACCTGGTGCAGTCAGAGGAAGGCTATGTCTCACCTGCGGGCATTGAGTTGTGTGCAGATGTACTCGATCTGACGCCGGCGGAAGTAGCGGCAGTCGCGACCTTCTACACGATGTACAAGCGTCATCCAGTCGGCAAGCACCACATTGGAGTGTGCATCAACCCGCAGTGCGGAATCCTAGGCGGCGAAGCCATCTGGCAGTCACTGGTTGATGACCTCGGCATCGGTCATGACGAGACCACCGAAGATGGACAGTTCACGATCGAACGGATCGAATGTCAGGCTGCCTGTACCTATGCGCCGGTGATGACCGTGGACTGGGAGTTCATGGATCGGGCCACCGTCGATAGCGCCCGTGAAGTTATCGCCAAGCTGCGTGCGGGCGAAGAAGTCGATTCCACTCGTGGCCCGAAAATCCGCAGCTTCCAGGAAACGGAACGCTCTATCGCTGGATTTGATGATGGCTTGGCTGATGCTGACGGCAACTGTGCTGACGATGTGATGCTGGCTGGCCTGAACCTGGCAAAGGAACAGAACATGCCGTTCCCAGAACCGAGTCGTGCAGGGGAGGGTTCATGACCACGTTGCTCACCCCCAACCTGACCGCCCACTGGGACGAGAAGGACTCACACACCGTTGCTGGATATGAACGTCACGGTGGCTACAGCGCCTTGCGCAAAGCACTAGCGATGCAGCCCGACGATGTCATCGGTGTGGTGAAGGATTCTGGTCTGCGTGGCCGTGGCGGCGCGGGATTCCCCACCGGTCTCAAGTGGAGCTTCGTTCCGCAAGGTGATGGCAACCCGCACTACTTGGTAGTCAATGCCGACGAGTCTGAACCGGGTGCCTGTAAGGACATCCCGTTGCTGCTGGCGTCTTCGCAACACTTGATCGAAGGCATGATCATCACCTCGTACGCGATCCGTGCCAACCACGCGTTTGTCTACATTCGTGGGGAAGTTCCGCACGTCATCCGACGTATGTTTGCCGCCGTTCGCGAGGCTTACGACGCCGGTTATCTCGGCAAGAACATTTTGGGCTCGGGCTACGACCTCGACATCACGATCCATGCCGGTGCCGGTGCCTACATCTGTGGTGAAGAAACCGCGCTGCTGGATTCCTTGGAAGGTCGCCGCGGGCAACCTCGTCTAAAGCCGCCGTTCCCTGCGGTTGCGGGTCTTTACGCATCCCCGACTGTGGTCAATAACGTCGAAACGATCATGAGCGTTCCGGCGATCATGCGAAATGGCGCTGATTGGTACAAGTCCTACGGCACCGAGAAATCCCCGGGAATCAAAGTCTTTTCGGTCTCTGGACACGTCAAGCGACCTGGTGTCTACGAAGCGCCGCTGGGCATCACCATGCGCGAACTTCTCGACTATGCCGGTGGAATCCGAGACGGTCATGAGTTGAAGTTCTTCGTTGTCGGTGGATCCTCAGTCCCCTTGCTCACCGGGGAACACTTGGATGCGCCGTTGTCGTACGAAGGCATGGAAGAGGTCGGCACCATGCTGGGTACCGCCACTCCGATGGTGTTCGACGAGACTGTCTCTGTGGTCCGTGCAATCACCGGGTGGTTGGACTTCTACAAGCACGAGTCCTGCGGAAAGTGCACCCCCTGTCGAGAAGGCACCTGGTGGATTAATCAGTTGCTGCATCGCCTCAACGAGGGCACTGGCGAGATGGAAGACCTCGACAAGTTGAACGATATTTGTGCTCAGATTCTGGGCCGTTCGTTCTGCGCTCTGGGTGACGCTGCTGCCACTCCATACCCCGCTGCGATGAAGTACTTCGCTGATGAGTTCCAGGCGGGAACGCACACTGCTTCTGCCGACACGTTCGACCATGCGGCATCCATCGTCTTTCCGGGGGTGAAGAGCTGATGACAGTCACGACACCGGCAAGCGACGCCAGTGCGCCACCGGCTGACTTGATCACCGGAACAATCGACGGGATCGAGGTCAGCGTCCCCAAGGGAACCCTGATCATTCGCGCCGCTGAACAACTCGGTATCGAGGTGCCTCGCTTCTGCGATCACCCGCTGCTTGCGCCAGTTGCCGCATGCCGGGCGTGCTTGGTCGAGATCGAGGGCATGCCCAAGCCGCAGCCTGCCTGCGCCGTACCCCTGGGCGATCAGATGGTGGTCAAGACCCACCTCACGAGCGAAGTGGCCAACAAGGCCCAACGCGGAGTGATGGAGTTCCTGCTCATCAACCACCCGCTGGACTGCCCAGTGTGCGACAAGGGTGGCGAGTGCCCGCTGCAGAACCAGTCGATGACCAATGGGCAAGGCGAGACCCGATTCGACGGGGTCAAGCGCACCTTCCCCAAGCCGATCAACGTCTCGTCCCAGATTTTGCTTGATCGTGAACGATGCGTCTCCTGTGCGCGATGCACCCGATTTGCCGACGAGATCGCTGGCGATCCGTTCATCGAATTGCTGGAACGTGGAGCTAAGCAACAAGTCGGCATCGCCGAAGATCGTCCATTCGATTCGTACTTCTCTGGCAATACCGTGCAGATCTGCCCTGTCGGTGCGCTGACCAGCGCCGACTACCGCTTCCGTGCTCGACCGTTCGACTTGGTATCCACCCCGACGACCTGTGAGCACTGCGCGTCGGGTTGTTCGCTGCGCACCGATTCTCGTCGGAGCAAGGTCATGCGTCGTCTGGCGTGGGATGACCCAGAGGTCAATGAGGAGTGGAACTGCGACAAGGGTCGATTCGCTTTCGGCTACCTGTCCAACGACCGCATCACCACCCCACTGGTTCGCGAAGATGGCGAACTGCGGGCGGCGTCCTGGCCAGAAGCCATCGGTATTGCCGCTGAGAAGTTGCTGGATAGCCGCGGCAATGCAGCGGTGTTGACCGGTGGACGACTCACGAACGAAGACGCCTATCTGTACGGCAAGTTCGCACGCGTGGCGCTCGGTACTGACGATATTGACTTCCGGGCGCGAGCAAGCTCGCCAGAGGAAGCCGAACTGTTGACATCCACCGTTGCCGGAGCCGGACTTGGCGTGACCTATGCCGATCTGGAAGCTGCGCCCGTCGTGCTGCTGGTCGGTTTCGAGCCAGAAGAAGAGTCACCCATGATCTTCCTGCGGCTGCGTAAGGCAGTTGCAGCGGGAAAGACCAAGGTTGCCGCGGTATCGAGCTGGGTGTCACCTGGCTTGTTGAAGCTCAATGCAGTCACTCTGTCTGCTCGCCCTGGTGCGGAAGGTTCCTTGCTGGATACCTTGCGCACGGGTGACGGATCGCTGTCTGACGCGGGACGTGAACTGGCCGAACAGCTTTCTGCACCAGGTGCGGTGATCCTCGCGGGTGAGCGACTTGCTCGTCATCCGGGTGCGTTGTCTGCTGCCTTTGCTCTGGCAGGCGAGACAGGTGCATCCTTCGCTTGGGTTCCGCGACGTGCGGGCGAACGTGGGTCGTTGGATGCCGGTGCCTTGGCTGGTCTGCTCCCTGGCGGTCGTCCGTTGACCGATTCCGCTGCCCGCGCCGAAGTGGCCGCACTGTGGAATGTCGACGAGGCTGAACTTCCGGCAGAGGCAGGTCGTTCCTTTGCTCAAGTCATTGAGGATCTGACTGCTGAAGAAGCCGAGTCAGACGTGGCACACTCCGCGCCTGACACTGCCGATGACGCACGGGATAACGGATCTGTCGACAACTCAGAAGAGTCTGCAGATGACGAACCGACGCCGTTTGCCTTGGTGATTGGTGGAGTTGAACTCACCGATCTGCCAGACCCCAACGGGGTACGTGCAGCATTGGAAAAGGCTGACTTTGTCCTCAGCCTGGAGACGCGTCTGTCTGAAGTCGCTGCCAATGCTGATGTGGTTCTGCCGGTTGCGGTGGATACCGAACGCGCAGGTTCCTACACCGATTGGGAAGGACGTCTGCGCGAGTTCGTTCGGGTCATGCCGGAAGCCACCACCATGACCGACGGTCGGGTGTTGTCCATGATCGCGGACGAGATGGACCACCCCATTGGTTACGGCGATCCGGCATCCACGGCACGAGAGCTGTCTTCTTTGCCCGAGTACACCGGTGCCCGCGCTGCCGCTCCGGCAGTCAGTGCACCGATCGCTGGCAACCCCGGATCGGGCGCAGCATCGTTGGCAACCTGGCGTCAACTGCTCGACCTGGGTGTTCTGCAGCAAGAGGAAGGCCAACTGGCCGGAACTCGTCGCCGAGCGGTAGCACGAGTATCAGCCGCGACTGCATCAGCTATCGGAGTGGCCGACGGAGAACCGTTGGCTGTATCCACCAGCAATGGAACGATCACTTTGCCGCTGGTCATCACGGACATGCCGGACAACGTGGTGTGGGTGCCGATGAACTCGCCGCAGTCCACGGTCTACGAGACCTTGGCAGCAGGTGCCGGTGACGTGGTTGCGATCTCACGAGGAGACGCTGATGCTTCTTAGTCAAGTCGCGCCCGTCGCGCCACTACCCGAGAACGAACAAACACTCGGTTTCTTCGCGCAAGATCCGGTCTGGCTGATCCTGGTCAAGACCGTGGCGATCTTCGCCATCTTGGTCGTCACCGTGCTGCTCACCATTTGGGGTGAGCGTCGTGTGGTGGCTCGTATGCAGCAGCGTCTCGGCCCTAACCGAGTTGGACCGTTCGGTGTCCTGCAGGGGCTGATGGACGGCATCAAGCTGGCACTCAAGGAACTGATCATCCCGAAGTCGGCTGACTTCTGGGTTTACGTCTTAGCCCCGATCTTGTCTGTGGTTCCAGCCTTCATGGCTTGGGCAGTTATTCCGTTCGGCCCGACGGTGTCCATCGGCGGTCACCAGACACCGCTGCAGTTGACCGACTTCCCCGTTGCCGTGCTGTACGTGCTGGCATGCGCCTCTATCGGCATTTACGGAATCGTGCTTGCCGGTTGGTCATCCGGAACGACGTACCCATTGCTTGGTGGCTTGCGTTCAACCGCCCAGATGATCAGCTACGAAATTGCCATGTCCCTGGCATTCGTCGGTGTCTTCCTCTACTCGGGAACGATGTCGACCTCGGCCATCGTCGCCGGGCAGACCAAGCTGTGGTTCGTGGTCATGCTGCTGCCGAGCTTCATGATTTACACCACCGCCATGGTGGGCGAAACCAACCGTGCACCCTTCGACTTGCCCGAAGCCGAGTCGGAACTGGTCGGTGGTTTCCATACTGAGTACTCGACGCTGAAATTCGCCCTGTTCTTCCTGGCCGAGTACGTCAACATGGTCACCGTCTCCGCGATTGCGACCACCCTGTTCCTCGGCGGTTGGCGGGCACCCTGGCCGATCACCGCTTTTTGGTCCGGCGCGAACTCCGGCTGGTGGCCGATCCTGTGGTTCTTCGCCAAGGTGTGCTGCTTCTTGTTCGTGTTCATCTGGTTGCGTGGCACCTTGCCTCGGTTCCGTTACGACCAGTTCATGCGTTTTGGCTGGAAGCTGCTGATCCCGTTGGCCGTGGGCTGGGTAATGATCCTGGCCGTCATCCGTGGACTCGGAGTCAACGGCGGATGGACGTTCACCAAGCTGGCCGTCGTCACGTCGATCTGCAGCCTCATAGTGGCTGTACTCGCGTTCTGGATCATTGGCTACACCGGCAAGCGTCGTCGGGCCAAGAACCTGGCCGATCACCAGATTCCGTCTCACTACGACGCCATGGCGGGCGGGTTCCCCATTCCGCCGCTACCTGGCCAGGACTACCGAGAAACCAACCCGACCCTGGTGTCGGCAGCGACAACTGCGCCCGCGGCAGGCAAGATGCCGTCTGCAACGACGGACGAGGAGGTGCACGATGGCTGAGCTTCCCCAGCCCGTCCGAGGCTTTGGTACGACCTTCTTCACGATGTTCCGGAAGGTCAACACCGAGCAGTACCCGGAAGATCGAGATAAGTACCCGCCCCAGGCGCGGTTCCACGGTCGTCACCAACTCAACCGTCACCCTGACGGCTTGGAAAAGTGCGTCGGCTGCGAATTGTGTGCCTGGGCATGTCCAGCAGATGCGATCTATGTCGAAGGTGATTCCAACACCGATGAAGAACGCTTCTCACCTGGTGAGCGGTACGGCCGGGTCTACCAAATCAACTACCTGCGCTGCATCCTGTGCGGTTTGTGCATCGAAGCATGTCCCACTCGTGCGCTGACGATGACCAACGAATACGAACTGTCTGACAACAGTCGCGAGGCGCTGATCTACGAGAAGGAAGATCTACTCGGACCTTTGCTGCCCGGGATGGCCGAAGCCCCACACAGCATGGTCGAAGGAACCACGGAGAAGGACTACTACGAAGGCAAGGTCCAGCAGGCTACGGCTGAGCAGATCGCTGAGGTCGAAGCACGTGGCGGTCAACTGGGTTCGGCCGATAACGCGGCGGGTGACTCGCAGACGACCTCACCGGTGACTGCTGCCTCACAAGCCAAGCACGCGGACCAGATTGTCCATGCCCCCACGGATGGTGCCGCGTGAATCCAACCGCTCTGCTCGCAACCTCGAACACCGGCGCTGCTTGGGTGTTCTGGGTCTGCGCGATCTTCGCTGTCTGTGGCGCGCTTGGCATGTTGATTTCTCGCAAGCCAGTGCACTCGGCGTTGTGGGTCGCTTTCACGATGATCAACCTGGCAGTGCTCTACGTCGCCTTGTCCGCGCCGTTCCTCGGCATGATCCAGATCATCGTCTATACCGGCGCCATCATGATGCTGTTCGTCTTCGTCATCATGATCGTTGGCGTGGACGCATCGGATTCCATTGTGGAAACCCTCAAGGGCCAACGATGGATCGCCATTCTGTTCGCGCTCGGATTAGGTGGACTGCTCATCGGAGCAATCGTGAATGGTTTGCAGGGAGCATCGGAACCAAGCCTGGCCGCAGCGAACGCTGCTGATGGTGGCAACGTGCAAGGCATCGCGCGACTCATCTTCACTCGCTACGTGGTGGCTTTCGAAGTGACGTCCGCGCTACTCATCACCGCCGCTCTAGGCGCAGTGATCTTGACCCATCGCGAGCGTTACAAGGCCCGCAAGACTCAGGAAGACCTCTCAGTTGAGCGCTTCCGGGATCGCTACCCCGCAGGCGAACACCCAGGCAACCTGCCAGCGGCTGGTACATATGCTCGCAGCAACTCTGTGGACACCCCGGCGCTGCTGCCCGATGGATCGGCTGCGCCAGACTCCATCCCGGCTCCATTGGTTGAACGAGGCAGCGTGCGCACGATCGACATCCAGCACCTCGACGAAGTCCACAACCTGGCACAGGGAGACACGGTCATCGATGACGACAATGACCAAGCTCTCACGCCTAGCGGCCCAGCCGATGCTGCTCACACCGATGAATCCACGGACGGTGAGTCGTGAGTACCGATCACTACATCGTCCTGTCCGCGATCTTGTTCTCGCTCGGTGCCCTGGGCGTGCTTATTCGTCGCAACGCCATCGTGGTGTTCATGTGCGTGGAGATGATGCTCAATGCGTCGAACTTGGCCTTCGTTGCGTTCTCACGACAGGCCGGAAACCTCGATGGTCAGACGATCGCGTTCTTCGTGATGATCGTGGCCGCAGCCGAGGTCGTTATTGGTCTGGCGATCATCGTCACGATCTACCGCACCCGTCGATCGGCTTCGATCGACGAACCGAATCTGATGAAGTACTAGGGGTGATGACATGACGTTCTCGACAGTCCTCACCAGCCTCGCGACCAGCATTCCGCTCGAGGAGCACTCCAGCGATGTCATCGCTCCAAGCGTGAATACCCCGGCTGCCGCCTCGGGCATTTTCACCTTGATGTTCCTGTTGATTGCCCTGCCCGCTTTGGGTGCCGTGCTTCTGCTTTTGCTCGGACGTCGAAGCGATAAGTGGGGTCACCTGCTGGGCACGCTCATGCCCATCGGCTCATTTGGCTTGGCTGTGGCGATGTACTTTGCGATGTTGCATCGCCCGGCTGCTGATCGACCAGTCACACAGCATCTGTGGAACTGGATTGACGTGGGCTCGTTCCAGGCACCGTTCGCGCTACAACTGGATCAGTTGTCCATCTGCTTCGTCCTGCTGATCACCGGCGTCGGATCGCTGATTCACATCTATTCAATTGGGTACATGAAGGGCGATCCGCATCGTCGGAAGTTCTTCGCCTACCTGAACCTGTTCGTGGCCGCGATGCTGCTGCTCGTACTGGCAGACAACTACCTGCTGCTTTATGTCGGTTGGGAAGGCGTTGGTCTGGCGAGCTACTTGCTCATCGGTTTCTACATCTACAAGCCGAGTGCGGCAGTTGCAGCAAAGAAGGCATTCGTCGTTAACCGTGTGGGTGATGTCGGTCTATCTATCGCGATCATGCTCATGTTCGTCACCTTGGGTACCTTCACTTTCGAAGGCGTGAACGAGAAGATCGGTTCGGCCAGCCCCACAGCGACGACCTGGATCGGTTTGGCACTGCTGCTGGCAGCGTGCGGTAAGTCCGCGCAGTTCCCGTTGCAGTCCTGGTTGCTTGATGCCATGGAAGGCCCCACCCCGGTGTCGGCATTGATTCACGCCGCCACCATGGTCACCGCTGGCGTCTACTTGATCGTTCGTTCCAATGCGATCTTCGATCTGTCCAATACCGCGCGTACGGCAGTGCTGATCATCGGTGCCATCACGCTGGTGATGGGCGCGATCATCGGTTGCGCGAAGGACGACATCAAGAAGGCATTGGCTGGTTCGACCATGAGTCAGATCGGCTACATGGTGTTGGCCGCTGGTCTTGGCCCTATCGGTTACGTCTTCGCGATCTTCCACCTGTTGATGCACGGCATGTTCAAGGCCGACTTGTTCCTTGGGGCAGGTTCGGTCATGCACGGCATGCACGACGAGCTGGATATGCGTCGCTTTGGTGCGCTGCGCAAGGTCATGGTGGTGACGTTCGTGACCTTCACCTTTGGTTGGTTGGCCATCATGGGTGTCCCACCCTTCGACGGTTTCTACTCCAAAGACAAGATCATCGAATCGGCATTCGGCCAAGGCTGGGTGCCCGGCCTGGTGGCTTTGTTGGGTGCTGGGGTGACGGCGTTCTACATGACCCGTATGTGGACGATGACTTTCACCGGCAAGGCTCGTTGGACGGAGCAAAACGAACACCCGCACGAGGCCAGCAAGTGGATGTTGTTCCCGATGATCGTGTTGGCGATCTTGTCACTGGTTGGTGGTTTCACCCTCGCGTGGGGGAATTCCATCGAAAACTGGCTCACTCCGGTGACGGGCTTCGCTCACGCGGAAACCGTTTTGCCAGAAAAGATCATCAGCTACTCGACGCTGGCTCTCGTAGCTTTGGGTGCATTGATCGCCTATCGCCAATACCGACGTGATGTTCCGTTGACGGCACCGCAGCATGTCAGCGCACTTACCGTCGCGGCCCGCAACGACTTGTACGGCGATGCGGTGAACGAAGCTGTGTTCATGCGTCCTGGTCAGTGGCTGACTCGCAGCTTGGTCTACTTCGACAACAAGGGGATTGACGGCGTGGTCAATGGCGTTGCTGCCACCTTTGGTGGACTGTCCGGTCGCATGCGTCGACTGCAGTCCGGATTCGCTCGTTCGTACGCGTTGGCAATGGTGGTGGGCGCCGTCTTGGTTGGTGCATCCCTCGTCTTGGTGAGGATGTGAGTGCAGTGAACAACATGCCCATCCTCACGCTGATGATCGTCATCCCATTACTGGGAGCGCTCGCTGTCATGCTGATTCCAGAAGCACAGGCCAAACTGGCTAAGTGGTTCGCGTTGGGTGTCAGTCTGCTGGTGTTCGTGATGATGGTCGCGATTGCTACGCAGTTCAAAGCGGATTCCCCGGACCAATTCCAGTTCGTGGATAGCTTCACCTGGATCAAGGCCTTCGGTGTTTCATTCAGCCTCGGTGTGGACGGAATCGCGCTGGTGCTGATCGCCCTGTCGGTGATCTTGGTGCCATTGGTGATCATCGCTGGTTGGAATGATGCGGACGATAATCCGCACGCCAGTGTGCGGGGCTACTTTGCGCTGATCCTGGCGTTGGAAGCGTGCATGATCGGCGTCTTCGCCGCCATCGACGTATTCCTCTTCTACTTCATCTTCGAAGCGATGCTGCTGCCGGTGTACTTCCTGATTGGTCGATACGGCGGTCAGAACCGTCAATACGCCAGCATGAAGTTCCTCATCTACAGCTTGGTCGGTGGGCTGTTCATGCTCGCCAGCCTGATCGGGTTGTACGTCGTGGCAGGCAAGGAACTGGGTGCGGGAACCTTCGACTTCCAAACCCTGACTCAACTGCACATCGATCCGGGTACCCAGAAGCTGTTGTTCCTTGGCTTCTTCCTGGCCTTCGCGATCAAGGCACCCCTGGTTCCATTCCACACCTGGCTGCCGGATGCAGCCGCTGCCTCCACTCCGGCGACCGCGGTACTGCTTGTTGGAGTGCTCGACAAGGTCGGAACCTTCGGAATGTTGCGCCTGTGTCTGCCGCTGTTCCCAGAGGCGTCGCGCTACTTCGCACCGTTGGTCATCGTGTTGTCGGTGGTCGGCATCATCTACGGTGCGCTGTTGGCGATTGGGCAAACCGATCTCAAGCGACTCATCGCCTATACCTCGATCAGTCACTTTGGGTTCATCGGTCTGGGTATCTTCGCGATGACGACCCAGGGTCAATCCGGTTCCACGTTCTACATGTTCAACCACGGTCTTTCCACCGGTGCACTGTTCTTGCTGGCGGGCTTCCTCATGACTCGTCGCGGATCGAACCTGATCCCGAGTTTCGGCGGGATCAATACGGTGGCACCGGTACTCACCGGCATGTTCTTGATCGCTGGTCTATCGTCAATGGGCCTGCCAGGAATGAGCAGCTTCGTCTCCGAGTTCCTGGTCTTGGCTGGAGCGTTCGCCAAGTACAAGGTGGCCGCGATCATCGCCACAACCGGCATCATTCTGGCAGCGATCTACATCCTGCTGATGTTCCAACGCATGATGACCGGCCCGATCAAGGCTGGCTGCGAGAAGGTCGGCGAGATCAACAAGCGAGAACTTGTCGCCATCGTTCCGTTGGTGTTGCTCATCATCGGATTGGGCTTCTATCCGAAGCCGGCATTGGATGTCATCAATCCCGCGGTTGATCGAGTCCTGACCAAGGTTGGTCAAGTCGATCCGCAACCAGCGATTGCAGGTGTGACCCAGACACCGGTTGAGCAGCCTGCGGTGACCAGTACCGCGCCTGCCACCTCGGCAAGTGAAGGAGCTCTCTAGTGAGTACGCAACTGCTTGCTGCTGACTTCGTGCTGCCGCATCTCGACTACGGTCAGTTGGCTCCGGCACTGATCGTGTTGCTGATGGCTGTCGTGTCGGTGCTGGTTGAGGCATTCGTTCCGGTGAACTCCCGGCGAGTTACCCAGATCATTCTGGTGGTCGCCACCCTCGTGGTTGCTTTTGGCTTCGTGGTCAAGAACGCTGGAACACGATCAGTAGCCGCTGCTGGAGCATTGGCCATTGACGGGCCTGGATTGTTCTTGCAGGGATTGCTGCTGGCAGCAGGTTTGCTGTGTGCGCTGCTGATTGCAGAAAAGGGTATCGACCCTGCCGGAGACGCCTTCACTGCTCGGCCACATGCGTTGCCAGGTAGTGAAGACGAACGTGAGTTCACCCGTCGTGGGCGGCTGACCACTGAAGTATGGCCGCTGTTCCTGTTCTCTATGGGCGGCATGTTGCTGTTCGTGGTGAGCAACGACCTGATGATGATGTTCGTCGCGCTTGAGGTCATGTCGCTGCCGCTGTACTTGATGGCGGGTCTGGCTCGTCGTCGGCGTTTGTTGAGCCAAGAGGCATCGCTGAAGTACTTCCTGCTCGGCGCGTTCGCTTCGGCGTTCTTCCTTTACGGCAGCGCTTTGGTTTACGGATTCGCTGGCACCATTTCGCTTAGCGGTATCTCCGATGCCATTTCTGCGAAGGCTGGACCTAACGGTCTGCTGATTGCAGGTATCGGCTTGATGTCCGTTGGTTTGTTCTTCAAGGTGGCGGCTGTTCCGTTCCACATGTGGACGCCGGACGTCTACCAAGGTTCGCCGACTGCGATCACTGCATTCATGGCGTCATGCGTGAAGATCGCTGGGTTCGGGGCGTTCCTGCGGTTGATGTACGTGGCGTTCGGCAACATGCACTGGGACTGGCGGCCGATGTTCTGG
>JBDHZU010000033.1:0-15979 GCA_039812085.1 Candidatus Nanopelagicales bacterium
TGGCCCATCGCCAACTTCTCCATGCCTCACCGACACAATCCGCTGACGCTGGCACGTAGCGCCGCCGCATTGGGAAGTCTCGGGTTTGGATTTGCAGCCGGCGTCACGACAGCGGTACTCAATCGCAACCGGGCTGCTGGTGCCGGTGTTGGGGCGACGGTGGGCAGTGAACTTGCCCTGGCAATCGCCGGGATTGAACTGCGCGTCGTGGGTGAAGAAAACTTGTGGAGCGATCGACCCGCTGTGTTCTTGTTCAACCACCAGAGCCAGCTAGACGTCGTCGTGCTTGGTGCACTACTGCGACGTGACTTCACCGGTGTCGCCAAGAAGCAACTGGAACACGATCCCTTCTTCGGTCCCATCGGGTATCTCACTGAGGTGGCGTATGTGGACCGCAAGAATCGAGAGAAAGCCATCGAGGCGCTAGAACCCGTCGTGGAGGCATTGCGCAACGGTAAGTCGATTGCGATCTCGCCTGAAGGAACTCGCTCCCCAACACCACGCCTGCTGCCCTTCAAGAAGGGGCCATTCCACATGGCCATGCAGGCGGGCGTCCCGATTGTTCCCATCGTGATGCGTAACTGCGGCGACCTCATGCGCCCGCATTCGTTGGTCATCTCCAACGGCATCTGCGATGTGGCCGTCCTCCCACCGGTGCAGACCTCGGGATGGAAGGTCGAGCGAATGGACGACTACGTCAAGCAGGTTCGCGACATGTACATCGATACGTTGGAGAACTGGCCGACGCAGGTGTGACCAGTAGCGATGGCTAGTCCTGAGCTTTCTTCGCCGCACGCTTAGCTCGTCGAGCCTCGGCGTCCTTCTCTTCCATCACCCGAGCTTCTTCTGGTGTGGGAGCGCTTCCGCCTCGTGATGCGGGCAACCACCAACGATCGTCTTCGTTGTCCGGTGAGTCCGGGTAACGGTCCATCGTGATGTCCAGTAGCTCTTCCATTCGACGACGAAGCTCTGCCGTGACCTCAGTCGCATCGTCATCCAGCTTGGGATGCATCGGCTCACCAACCGTGATTCCGATCGTCGTATTGCGGCGAGCCTTGCGTGGAGTGCCCTTGGAATACATTCGCTGTCCACCCCACGTGACCATGGGAATCAACGGGACACCGGCTTCCGCAGCAAGCCGTGCCGAACCCGACTTGATGTCTTTGATCTGAAAACTCTGGCTAATGGTGGCCTCTGGAAAGACCCCGATTACTTCCCCTTCGCGTAGTGCAGCGATGGCCTCGTCGTAAGCAGCGGCTCCAGCCTCTCGATCGACGCTGATGTGGTGCATCCCGCGCATGAGTGGCCCGGACACCTTGTTGTGGAAGACAGAGTCCTTCGCCATAAAGCGAACCAAGCGCTTGGACGAGTCTGCGGCGAAGCCAACGAAGATGAAGTCCAGGTATGACACATGGTTGCTGGCCAACACGGCACCACCACTGGTGGGCACGTGTTCTGCGCCGACGACATCAAAAGTGAGGCCCAACAATTTGAAGCCCACTCGAGCAGATGCAATGACAGGGGGGTACACCAATTCAGCCACGATGTGACCCTACCGGTCGTCTCCACCGCGAGTCGTTCGCCCTGTCTGAGCTCAACAGCTAGGGTGCGTGCATGCCTTGCTTACTCGCGTGTGCAGCCATGCTGTCGCCTCGTCTCGCCATCGTGTTGCTGTGGCTCTTCACCGACAAGAACACCCTGGCATTTGATTCAGGGTGGCTGGCCATTGCCGGTTTCCTGTTCCTGCCGTGGACGACCTTGGCGTGGATCCTCTGCTTTAGCCCGTTGATGGGCACAGTCACCGGATTCGGTTGGTTCCTCGTGGGATTGGGATTCGTCCTCGACATCATGGCGTGGGCAGGCAGTGCGCGAAGCCGCTCTTAGCGGCCTCACAACGGTTGGTAAAACCGAGTCACGCTCGACTACGTCGAGCAGCTGCCGTCAAACGGTTCGTCTTCTTGAAGTAGGAGACAGCTAGCAGGGTGCAGACAGCCGCGGCAGCCAGCCCAATCATGGATCCACCCAGGATCAGCGCGAGAGCAACGGCCACCATCCAGAGGATGGGAACGGCGTAGGGAACTGCCGCGCGCAACTCTTCTCGGGTGAAGTAGCGCAGTGGGGACAGTCGGCTGTGAGTCTTTCCCGCTTTCTTGCCGGTAGGAGTCGGTAGCGGAGTCAACGGAAGCTCAACTGCTTCTTCCCGCACGTCTTCCGACGGCTTCTCCTCGGTGGCAAGTGCCGTGGAACGAGCGCTGGGCTCGACTCGTTCGTCGTCACCGTGTTCACCCATCCAGCCACTGGACGCGTAAACCGATCCGGAGTTATCGGTGTCGTTGAGTCGTTCCCATTCAATTCGGTCGAGCTCGGACCATTCCGCGTCGCTGTCCTCACCGCGCGATTCGATGACCGGCTGGAACTCGTCGGGCTCGGTGTCTACCTCGATGGAATCGGTGGCATCGTCTGGCGTTGGAGTGTCTGCGAGATCGTCAGTCGATGCCGGCGTCTCCTCAGAGATCGACAGATCGACAGGTTCCTCAGGCGTTGAGTCCACCGGTCGAGAATCAGCGACTTCGGGCAAGGTCGGTTGGGACGGAATGTCGTCTGCATGTGGGACTGACTCGTCGTCTACGAAACTGTCCGTGCGCACAGCTTCTGTACTCACATCGCTGACCGCTGCGTCCTCCCGCTGTTGCGGAACCAGCGGTTCAGGTTCTGCCACTTGAGTTGCTGCCTGCGAGGTTGTATCCACCAAGGCGTACACCCCACGGCGCACGCGCTCGATCTGTCCTTGAGCAACGAGGGCGTTGAGTCGACGTCCGATGGTTGCGGCCGTCACCTCGATGCCGTCATTCGCCAGCAGTGCGTTCTTGATCGCGGCCGGACCGAGATTCTCATCCTGGGTCAACGCATTCAGAATGGCACCGTCCAGGCTGGTGGGTGGCGCAGTCTGCGTTGCTGATTGCGCAATCGATTCTGAGTTCGCCGTACCCATTTTCTCCGCCTGACCTTTCACACGCCGCTGTGCACTAGGGGCTAGTCAACTTCGTCTCGGCGAGGCTTGCACAACGAAGATCCCCATGCTCACGCAGAGCTACCTGACAGGCGGCAGTCGGGTGAATCACGACAGAATGATGGGCATGGTTGGCGAGGCATTGTCTGTTCCCCAAGCCCGCCCCGCTCGTCGTCGCAGCCAGGGGCTTTTGCCTATCGCCCGACTTCTGCCCAAGAAGGTTGCTTACGTGCTGGCCGGTGGTGGCGCACACGGTTCCGTTCAGTGGGGTTCGCTCCAGGCGGTTTCGGAAACTGACTTGTCTCCCAGCGACATCGTGGGCACCTCGGCGGGCGCATTGACCGGGGTGATCATCGCGGAAGACCCACTATCCGCGGTTAATCGCTTGGCCTATGTCTGGAATCAACTCCAGCTCACGACCGTAATCGGGGATTCCTGGCTGTCAATGATTCGATCGGCCGCTCGCGGAGCATCCAGCCTGGCGGAGGCACAAGGGGAACGAGAAGCCCTGCACACCATCCTGCAAGCACGAACCTTTGCTGAACTGGATTTGCCATTCGCCGCCGTTGCCACTGATCTGGCAACCGGTATGGCACACAGCTTCACCGAGGGCGATCTGATCGAACCCCTGATGGCGTCGTCGGCCATTCCCGGAATCCTTCCTCCGGTCACCGTCAACGGACGGGTCTATGTGGACGGATTGGTTAGCGCAAACTTGCCTGCCACCCTTGCGGTAGAACGCGGCGCGGAAGCACTCGTTGTATTCGACACCGGTTCGCGACCTTTGCCCGAACTATCGACGTCCCCCACCAAGGTCGTCGCACGGGTTAGCAGTCTGTTGTCCAAAGCGCAAAGACGTCAGCAATTGCTTGCCGCGGCGACCGATGTCCCGGTTCTCTTACTCCCTACGCCACGCGATCTGGGTCGATCCTTGGACTTCTCCGGCACTAACCAAGCGGCGGCGAACGCTTACGAATACGGCAGACAGTTCCTGGCTGACCTTGCACGTAAACGGCGACCATTGGCACCCGGGCTCTACGGCAGAGCAGCCGACCTTGAATTTGCTGCGGGCAAAAGCCACACCATGGTGGTGGACAGCCATGCCGAATGATCTGCATCTGCCTGCTCCGCTGGCATTCGTCCTCACCGGCGGTACCGCACGCGCCTCTGCCCAGGTGGGAATGTTGGAGTCGTTGACCACCCACGGGGTCACTCCCGACCTGGTGGTGGCGTCATCAACAGGGTCGATCAACGCAGCAACGTTCTGTTCCGACCCTTCCTTTGGCACGGAAACGCTGACCGCGATGTGGTCCACGCTGGCTAATGACAAGACGTTGTCCTCAACCTGGCGCAAGGCCGTGCGGTCGGTGACCTCATCCCAGTTCAACAAGACCGGAGATTTGCTCCGAAAATACGTGCAAGGAGCGGTCGGCCACGCTCAATTCGATGAGTTGGAGATTCCGCTGCACATTGTGGCGACCGATCTGGAGTCCGGTTCGGCGGTCAGGCTCACTCGCGGATCTGTGGTGGATGCTGTGGTGGCCAGTTGCGCTTTCCCGGCGATTATTCCGCCTGTCTCGATTGATGACCACCTGTTGATTGATGGGTCGGTCGCAACTGATGCACCCATCCGTCAAGCTATCGAAGCAGGGGCCAAGTCGGTGATCGTGCTGGATTCCGCCGCCTCCCACATCACTGAAGAAACAGCGACTGCTGCTGGTTGGATCAGCGTCATGGGTTACAGCCTGGGACACATGGTGCGTGGGCTGGCTGCCTCGGAGCTGGTGGATACCGCCAGCGAAATCCCGATTCTGGTTATCTCCAGCACTGCGGGTGCTCCCCTAAATATCAAGGAAAGTCCGCACAATATCGAGGTTGGTCAACAGGCAGCCAACACGGTGATCGCCGCGCATCGTGCTCGTAGGTGGCGACGTCCACTCAAACCGGGGGTGTACGGGGCACCCCACGGTTACGCGGCTGATCCGCGGATTGCTCGCCTCATGCACTGAGTACGAACTCAGGCAATTCCCAGGAACTTCCCAGCTTTGCCGGACACAATCACGACGTGCACACCAATCCGGCCACGATTCGTCCACGCGTACTCGTTGTTGACGATGAACCCGCCATCACCGAACTGGTCTCCATGGCGCTGCGCTACGAAGGCTTCGAGGTCAGCACGGCAGCAACTGGCCGGCAAGCCCTGGCCGCAGTCGAACAGACCCGGCCACAACTCATCATTCTTGACGTCATGCTGCCGGATACCGACGGCTTCGCGGTGGCACGCAAACTGCAACAGCAGCGAGTTGGCGTCCCGGTGTTGTTCTTGACGGCTCGTGACTCAACCGAAGACAAAGTTCACGGCCTCACCATCGGCGGCGATGACTACATCACCAAACCGTTCGCCATCTCCGAACTCGTCGCCCGAGTACAGGTCGCCTTACGTCGCACGGGAAGCACTCGGGCTGACGACGACCGGTTGGTCTTTGCTGATCTGGAACTGGACTCTGCCAGCCGCGAAGTCTTCCGAGCTGGAGAGGCCATCGAACTGACTGCCACGGAGTTCCGGCTGCTGCAGTACCTCATGGCAAACGCCCGAACTGTTCTCACCCGGGCCCGCCTGCTGGATCACGTATGGAGTTACGACTTCAACGGCGATCCGAGCATTCTTGAGACGTACATCAGCTACCTGCGACGCAAAGTGGACTTCGTTGAGCCCAAGCTGATCCATACCGTGCGTGGCGTGGGGTACGTCATGCGTCTGCCGCGCGAATCGACCCGTTGATGAAGATCCCTCGTCCGAGCTGGGCGAATCTGCGAGGTTCCACCCTTCGTACTCGGCTCGTGGCCACATTGCTCGCACTCGCTGCCCTCGGGCTCATCGTGAGCGGTGTGTTGGTGAACAACCAGTTGAAGAGTTACTTGATCAGTCGAGTGGACGAACAGTTGACTTCTGCGGTTGGCCCGATGAGTCACACCCTGCTGTCGACTAATGAATACCCAGTGGGACCAATTGGCCCGATGGACACGATTCCGATCGGGACCTACGCCGCCTTATATGACGCGAACGGCCAGTTGGTCTCACAAGCACAGATCGCCCTCACCAACTCCGCTGACCCGCTTCGCCAACGCATCACCACTGGCAATGCCTACGCCGCCCCGAACATCTCCCCTGACCTGATCACCAGCCTGTCGAACGGCACCGCAGAGTTCGTCACCACCTCCGGCAATGGATCGATCAGTAGCTTTCGATCGATCCTGTACCGCACTGACCAGCAGTCCATCGTCGTTTCCATGCCACTGACAGATGTGAATGCGACCCTCGCCCAACTTCGGTGGTTGGAACTGGCTATCGGACTGGCCATTCTTGCTCTACTCGGACTAGGTGCCTACCTGCTTATCCGGCGTGAACTACGTCCACTGACCACGATGCGAGACACCGCTGCACGCATCGCCGGCGGCGACCTCAGCCAACGTGTTGACGAACAAGCAGGGGGCAGCGAAGTCGCCGAGCTTGGTCGTTCGCTGAACACCATGCTGGGTCAGATCGAACAGTCCTTCATCGAAAAGCAGCAGAGCCAGCAGCGATTGCGGCAATTCGTCTCTGACGCATCGCATGAACTGCGCACACCCTTGACCAGCATTCGAGGCTATGCGGAAATGTTTTCGCGCGGGGCAGCCAGCAGCGAAGCAGATTTGGCCGTAGTGATGCGTCGGATCGACTCCGAAAGTGTGCGCATGTCGAGCTTGGTGGAACAACTACTCACCTTGGCCCGCTTGGACGAACAACCCGAGCGCACAACCGAGCGAGTCGACCTTGCGGAGTTGGTGAACGATTCCGTGCTGGATATTCGCGCTGGATTCAACGATCACCCCATTTCGCTGACCCTTGCCGATCAGACACCCATCGTTCAGGCTGACCCGCACGCCATCCAACAAGTGATGAGCAACCTGCTGGCGAATGCGTGCCGGCACACACCTGCAGGGACAGCAATCGAGGTGTCACTGGCCCAGGTTGCGGATCGGGTTGCCGTCCGAGTGGCCGATCACGGTCCTGGAGTTCCCGACGAATTCATCGACAGCGCCTTCGATCGATTTGCACGAGCAGATTCCGCTCGTACTCGCACTGTGGGCGGCAGTGGTCTGGGGCTATCGATCGTGGCAGCGCTGGTGTCTGCACATGGCGGGCGTTACGGGTATGAACCCACTGCGGGCGGCGGTGCGACGTTCTGGTTCGACCTACCAGTCAGCGCTGGCGATCGGTTGGATCAGTCGTCGATCGGGTTGCCTTCTTCGACCGGCACTCCCACGACCTGAGCAAACCCTTCGCGCAGACACTCCATCAGTACGGCACGATCCTCGATTGCCGCATCGTCGGATGCCACACCTATCGAGGCTTGCCCGTTGTAGGTCAACAAAGCCACGAACACAGCGGCACCGATCGGCGGCGGCATAGGGACGAGTTCGGTGACTGCAGCTCCAGCCAAGTAGATCTGCATCGGTGGTCCGGGGATGTTCGATGCCGTCACATCGCTGGCCTGAGCAGCGGATGTCAGCAGTTCGTGGGGAATGAAGCGGCTGAACTCCCCCAATCGATCCGTGTAGTCCAAGGCAGGTTCACTGCGAGCACGCTTTACTCGTCGGGAAAGCCGATCCATCAGCTCCTCAGCATCAGCCGAGTCAGTGGGCAGATCGAATCGAGCAATCGTCACGGCATTCTGCGCGTCGGCTCCCTGCCGCGTTGAGATCGGCATATTGATATTCAGCCGCTCAACCGGATGTCCCATGCGTTGGTGGTAGTCACGCATACCGAGTGAGATCGCGGCCAGGAAGGCATCGTTGACGGTATGTCCCGAGGCCTTGGCCGCACCTTTCAACGTCGAGAAATCAATGACGAAATTGTCGAAGTGGTAATTGATGCTGCGATCGACCATGACCGGTGATAGCGGCGCCGTCGGCGTCTTCAACATCCGTCCGAACGAACCGACAGTCTCCGTCACCGTCTCGAAAGCACGTTGCGGATCGGTCAGCGCTTCAACCAGGGACGGAACAGCGGACTTGATCACGCCTTTCGTGGTGTTGATCATCCACTCTGCGTTGTCTTGCACCATGATCTCGGCGAAGTGCCGTGGAGACAGTTCGGTGCCCTCAGGTTCTGGTGGCATCGGTCCAAGATCGAAGCCTTCCGGCGTGATGTCGACCAGCGCTGCCCCCAAGGCAATTGCTCCCTGCCCGTCGGCAATGGCGTGGTGCAACTTGCTGATGAGCACCGCCTTATCTCCGGGCAGCCCTTCCAGCAAGGTCACTTTCCACAACGGACGATTGCGGTCAAAATCCGTCATGGATTGCCGGCGGGCCTCATCCAGCACGTCTTCCCAGGTGCTTCCTTCTGGCATGAGGAATCGCCGCAGATGGAAGGACAGGTCAAAGTTCGGATCAATCACCATTCGGGGAGCGGCAAAGCCGACTGGGCCTTCGACGATTTTCTTGCGCAAGATGTCCACGGTGCGGCTGGTGCGGTCATACCGCTCAACCAGGCGCGGCCAATCCGGGGATGAGTCCAGCACCATCAGCCCGATCATGGTGCTGCGCATCGCGGGGTCTTCGGATGCCGAACGCCAGGTCGCAAAGTCCCACCCGGACAGTCGTTCAATCTGAGGCACGCGATTCTCCCGGTCTCGCCATGAGGTTCGGTGCTCAACGCTACTTACGCAACCCCACCCAACGCGAGACGACATCGCCCGCATCGAACCTGCGGAAGCCTTCATCTCCCAGGTAACGCAACGACCCTCGGTCTCCCGAAGGAGCCGAGGGCCGTTGTGACGTTGAGTGAGTTACGCGGGGCGAACCTGGTCCGCCTGCGGACCCTTCTGTCCCTGCGTGATCTCGAATTCCACGCGCTGACCTTCGTCGAGCGTGCGGAAACCGTCCATGGCGATCGCCGAGTAGTGGACGAATACGTCAGCACCCCCGCCGTCTTGTTCGATGAAGCCGAACCCCTTCTCGGAGTTGAACCACTTGACTGTGCCTTGTGCCATCTTGCTGAAATCTCCTTATGGTGTGGCGGGGTGCCACGTCACCAGTCTGCCATCTGGTACGTGCATCTCGCATCAATGACCCGCAATTTGTGGATCATTACCCAATTTTGGGTCAGTCAGCACGACCGTGAATGGTGAGCACGACGGGTCGATTGGTCTGGATCGTGCCCTGATTAATCGTGAACGCTCTGGCGGTCTGCACCTCAATAGTTTGGGGGGAAACGACTGTTCCCAGCAGCCCCGTGGTCGGAACAACCTGCCAGACTTCCTTACCGAAAGTCACGGTTCCGTCGATCACTCGGCCATTCGCAGCCACCGAGAGGTTGACTGACCACGTTGAACTGCCATCAGCAGCTTGGGCGGCCGCAATCAACTTCGTCGCGCCGTTGACGTTGCTCACCGTGAGAGTTCCGGATGTCGCATTCAGGTTGCCATTACCGGCGATCTGCAAGGACGAACCATCCTGGATCGCATACTTCGGTGCAATCGGGCCCTGGGTGGTGTTCGTGGGTTCTGGCGACGGCTTATGAGTCGTTTTCGTCACCGTTGGGGTGGGAGCAGGCGATGCAGTGGAACAACCGACCACCAACGCACCAACGGCAATGACGACTGACCCTGCCCAGACCCAGCGGGTACGCGCATCCGGGTGTGAGGTCATTGGGGAAGCGTACGCAGTGCTCGACAGCAGGCATCGAGTGGTCCCGACGGTCTAGCTTGATCAACCATGAACCCGACCGCACCTGAGATCTTTTATTCCGAATTCATCGGTACCGCCCTACTGCTGCTGCTAGGTATTGGCGTCGGCTGTAACCAGACCTTGAAGAAGTCATTCGGCAACGGACCAAGCTGGCTGCTGACTGCATTCGGTTGGGGTTTCGCAGTTTTCGTCGGTGCCAGCGTTTCGTGGCGTAGCGGTGCCCAACTGAACCCAGCGGTCACCTTCGCCCTGGCCATCACGGGCAGCTCAAGCTGGAGTCAGGTTCCGATCTACGTGATCGCTCAGTTACTTGGCGCCATGGTTGGCGCGCTGCTGGCATACCTGATGTACAAGAAGCAGTTCGATACTCACGACTCCCCCGAGACCACCGGTGGGCTGTTCTACACAGCTCCTAGCGTGCCGTCGCGGGTATGGAACGTCATTTCCGAAACGATTGCGACCTTCGTGCTCATCTTCTGGGTGCTGGAGAGTTCTCCGTTCCAGCCCGGTACCGGCGACTCCGCACCAGTATTCGGTAACGCCGCACTGGGATACGCCGGTGTCGCATTCGTGGTGATTGCCATCGGTGGCAGCCTCGGTGGTGCCACGGGTTACGCGGTCAATCCGGCTCGTGACTTGGGTCCTCGTTTGACCTACCCAATGCTGCCGATTGAAGGCAAGCAGAAGGTGGATTGGGCATATGCCTGGGTTCCGGTGATTGGTCCGCTGCTCGGAGCCGCTATTGCTGGTGGGCTGTTCCTTCTCTTTACCCCGCCTCACTAGCGGCAAAGCGCAGTTAGCTGCGCTGGGTGGGAATAACGGATTCCACGATGGGTGCAGTGGTACCCGTTTGATCCATGGCAATCAGTTGTTGCGCCACGATGGACAAGATGCGGGGTTCATTACCGATGCCCAAATGGGTGGAGTCCACTTCCAGCAGCTTGGCATCGGGGTCCAGACAGGCACGCCAATCGACAACGCCGTCGGCTCGGGTCCAGATCCCCAGGTAGGGAACCGTGTCGGGGAATGGCCGCTGCATCTCATCGAGTACTCGCTCGGCGCATTCCCCGGTGATACAGGACTGGCTCATCACTCCGGTCATACCGAACGCGTGCATCTTGGTGAGTAAATCGATCTGCTTAGCAGCAACCGAGCTGATGGCCAACGGGTTGGCATTGGGGCTGACGAGGGTGACCAGCCCACTCACCATGTCCGGGTTACGGATCGCGAGCATCTTGCCGAGGAATCCCCCACGGCTCCATCCGACCAAACTGACCGGACGTCCGTAACGGGAGGTCAGGACATCGAGTCGATGCTCCAGACCATCCAGCAATGAGAACGTGCAATCCACATTGAGTCGAATGCCGGAACGGGCAGGGGCAAAGTTCCAGTGTTTGAGCGTGCGGGCCATCGTGCTCATGGACCAATCGCCGGTGAGGAATCCAGGAATCAGCATTGTGGGTAGGCCGTCAGCGTCAATATCGCTATCCCAACATTCCTGTCGATTGCGGCGGGAACCGTGGGACGTGACGACGGAGGCGTTCTCGCGCAGGATGGTGCGCGCACTCGGGCGGAAGTAGGCGGGAACTACCGCCGGTAGGGCTTCGCCGTGCCTCATATTCGGCACAGTACGACTCCAACTCACGCGTGTCACGTCAGATAAACGCCGTGTTGTCAGAGTCTCTTCGTAACGTCAGGGCATGCGAATCCTCCACACCAGTGACTGGCATCTGGGCCGGTCGTTGCATGGGGTGGATTTGATGCGCTATCAGCGCGAGATTTTGGGAGAAATCGCCCAAATTGCCGCTCAGGAACACGTAGATGCCGTCATCGTCGCCGGTGACGTTTATGACCGGACGATTCCCCCTGTCCAAGCCGTTCAGATTTTTACTGAGGTGCTGCAGCAACTGGCAGAACAGTGCACGGTGATCGTCACGTCGGGTAACCACGATTCAGCTGTGAGATTGGGACAGGGAGCCTGCCTGTACCGCGATGGTGTTCATGTCGTCACCAATTCGCAGTCAGTAGGCGAACGGATCGAACTACGAGATTCCGCCGGGCACGTAGCGCATGTGTACCCGATCCCCTACCTCGATCCAGACACCGTTCGGTATCAATTCAGCGATACCGATGAGCCCCTCGCCAGATCTCACGAGGCAGTCACGATGGCTGCGATGGATCGGATTCGAGCTATCGCAGCCGATTCTCCGGGGATTCCGTACATCGTCGCGGCACATCTATTCGCCGTTGGTGGCCAACCCAGCGACAGCGAGCGGGATATCAGCGTGGGTGGGGTGGACAGTGTTGCTGCCGGGGTCTTCGATGGTGCTGATTACGTCGCTCTCGGACATCTGCATGGTCCCCAACAGATCAGCGGTCCAGCCGGAACGACCGTTCGCTACAGCGGTTCGCCGATGCGGTTCTCCTTGTCTGAGGCCGGGCACACCAAGTCCGTCACCATCGTCGAGATCGAGGAAGCAAACGTTTCCACGCGCTTAATCACGCTAGCCCAACCCCGCGAACTCACCAGTCTGACCGGATTCTTCGATGACCTGTGTGCGCTTGCGCCTATACACGGCGACGATTGGGTGGAGCTGATCGTGACTGATCCAGCCCGACCTGAAGAACTGATCGCGCGACTCAAGCAGCACTTTCCTCATGCTCTTTCCATCACCCATCGGCCACCCACCAAAGCCATTGATCTGCGGCAACCAATCACGACTGGCCAAACCGATCCGATGACCGTGATTGAACAGTTCGTTGTCGATGTCACAGATACGCCCGCAACCAGCGACGAAGTCATCGTGCTGCGCGATGCTGTCGAGAATGCCCAACAGCAGGATCGGAGCAACTGATGCAGTTACACCAGTTGCGCCTGGAGAACATCGGGCCGTTCGTCGGCGTTACCGAGATCGATTTTGCCCGGTTTGCCAATTCTGGAGTGTTTTTACTGGATGGCGGAGTTGGAGTCGGTAAGTCGATGATCATCGACTCGTTGGTATTCGCGCTCTACGGTCGCGCGGCCGGTAGCGAATCCAGTGTGGATCGCATGCGCTCTGCCTTTGCACCAGCAGAAGAATCGTCATCGGTGAGACTCACCTTTGAGGTGGCATCCGGGATTTATCGGATCGAACGCACTCCGGCATATCAACGGGCAAAGCGGCGGGGCGAAGGAACCACTGAACAGCGATCGAGCATCCGTTTGTATCGGCTTGCCGATCCGGGTGCTGAGACTGGTGAACTGATTTCCAGTCGTCACGAAGAGGCCCAGGATGAGATTCAACGCATCCTCGGATTGAACCGTGAACAATTCGTGCAGACGGTGGTCTTGCCGCAAGGTCAATTTGCCGAGTTCCTTCGCGCCGACCCCAGTGACCGACAAGCCCTTTTGCAGCGCCTATTCGGGACAGACCTCTACGACGCCACCACCGATGAACTGAAACGTCGACGCAGTGAGGCATTGGCTCTGCGATCAGCGTCAAGTGACCAATGCCGACGCGCAACAGTGGCCTTCAGCGCCACCGCAGAACTATCTGAGGATCAATCCGAAGCGCTGTTGCAGGCAGAGCCAAACGAGTTGCGGGCGACGGTAGCCAAGGTTGTCGAACACGGAGAAACCCAGGCCAAGCTATTGCAGGCAGAACTCCACACTCGCGCCGTGCAGACCAAGCAACTTGATGACCGCCTGCAATCCCTACGCGAAACGACCAATGCGTGGAATACCCGGCACCAGCTACACGCACAAGCAGAGCAATTAACCGCTCAAGCCGATCAGATCGACCAACTCGAACAAACAGTTACTCGCGGCATAGCCCTGCAGGCCCTCACTCCTGCGTTTGTTGAGTTGCAGGCAGCCCAAGCTGACGAGCACATAGTGTTCGCGCGCATTGAACAGACTCGCAATGAGCTTGCGCAGGCGAGTGATCCGCACGGCAGAACCCTGTACACGGATACCGAACGCGTCGACCCACAACGACTCCTGCTGAGGGTTGAACACGAAATGACGGCTACCGGCGAAGCATTGGAAGCAGAGAATCGTCGGGCAGACACCATCACCGCGATCGATTCGGGCCAAGACACGATTGCGCGCTACTCCGATCAACTCACGGCTGCACGCGAGGTGTTGGCTGCGATTCCTGCGCAACGTGAGCAACTGATGGCCACCCGCAACGAACAGTTCGCGATCGGTGCTGGCCTGCCGTTAGCCCAGCAACAGCATGCTGATGCAGTAGCCGCTCGGGCGGCGGCAGAACGGGTTGTCGAACTGACTGTTCGCAGTCGTACCCAACAAACCCAGTTGGACGAGGCAGTCACATCTGCCCAGAAGCTGAATCAGGTTCTGGCGACACAACGTCACGACTACCTCGCGGGTATGGCGGGGAATCTGGCTGCCGAACTTGTCGATGGGCAGCCATGTCCTGTGTGTGGCTCGGCCGAACATCCTCACCCTGCTGACCGGCTGATTTCGGCAGCAGTCACCCAAGAGTCGCTCGATGACGTAGATACGCAGGTTGCCGAGGCATTTCGGGTTGTCGAGCAGTTGCGCGAGGCTCTGCAGGCTGTCCAAGTCGAACTCGCAACAGCACAACACAGTGCGGGCTCACAATCAGTCGAGCAATGGACGATTGAGTGCGAACGACTGGGTGAAGCAATCACGTACGCAGAACTAGCCGTAAAAAAAGCAGTCGAATGTGATGCCGAGCTTGCGAATCTGGATACCCAACAACAACGTGCGGAACACGCGTCACAGACTGCCCAAGCCGAAATCACAACAACCGACGCCCTGCTGCGCGATACCCGTGCAGTCTTGCAGCAACTCGATAGCCAACTCAGCCAAGCCCGAGGTGGTTTTGAGCGAGTTGCGGATCGACTGGAGGTTCTCACCGAGGTCCACGAACGAGTGCAGCGACTGGTCACCGATGAGGCGCAAGCAGTCCAACTGCGCTCTGTGGTTCAGGAGCGTTCCCAACGGTTTACCCAACAACTCACCGCGTTGGAGTTGCCGGATCAACAAGCATGGGAATCAGAAGTTGACGCACTTGATGATCTGGATGCGCACGCAAAGCTCATTGCCGACTACCGCTCGCGGGTTGCCACAGTTCAGGCACAACTCGCGGCGGATCAGCTCACAGATCTCCCCCACGACGATCCGAGTGAACTGCTCACGCAAGTCCAGGCCGAGCATGAACAGGCTCAAGCAGAGTTGGCAGCCCTCACAACGGCACATGAACTCGCAACTCGCCGATTAACCCAACTCGCGAGCAGTTCTCACGCACTGAACCAGGCCATCGACGAACACTCCGCCACCGTGAGACAAACAGATGCCGTGATTCGGATGGCAGACCTGGCAACAGCTCGAAGTACGGAGAATCAACTCCGCACAGCACTTCCTACCTACGTGCTGCACACGCGATTCCAGCAAGTCCTCACCGCCGCAAATGAACGGCTTCGAGAACTATCCGATGGACGCTACGCGCTACGCGCCCAATTTGAACCGGAGACTGCTGCACGTCGTGCCGGTCTTGGTCTATTGGTGTACGACTTCCATTCCGAACAAACCCGGCGCGCTGGCGACTTGTCGGGCGGCGAGACCTTCTACACGGCACTGTCCTTGGCATTGGGATTGGCCGATGTCGTCACCGCAGAGTCAGGCGGCATTGACCTCGGCACCCTGTTCATTGACGAGGGTTTCGGCAGCCTGGATTCCCAAACCTTGGACAACGTGCTGAGCCAGATCACTCGCTTGTCCCAGCACGGTCGTTTAGTGGGAGTCATCAGCCACGTCGATGAACTCAAACATCGGATTGCGGATCGGATTGAAGTTCGCCGCACCGGTGCCGGCACGAGCACGGTGGCGGTACTGGCCTAGCTGTTTGTGTCGCCTAGATCCTTCTGCGGCTTGTTTCTGATCCAGCCAGCTTCCGGTGGTCGAATCTGGTGCCGTTCGGTAAAGCGTTCTCGCTCCTTGGCGTCGTGAATGGGAAGTTGCCCCACACTGACAAGTTCGTCGCAGTACTCATCAGCGAATACCTGGATACCAGTACCCAACGTCAAAGCCACTCTGTCACCAAATCTGATGTGTCGGTCGTGACCAAACCGACGACCACCATCAGGCACCAGCACGACATCGAGTTTCAGCTTCCGCTTTCCCAATGAATCTCTCAGGGACTGCAACGCCTGGGCGATGACCTGTTCATCCATTGGCCGACCGTTGTCTTCTTCCATCACTGCAGTGAT
>JBDHZU010000034.1:0-15736 GCA_039812085.1 Candidatus Nanopelagicales bacterium
AGGCGCAGACCCTTGCGTACAAGTACTTCTCGAGTGAACGTCAGTACCTCGTCGACTTCGTGCAAAGGGGAACGTCGAGCACCCACATGAGTAAGAGGTCGTGACCGGGGTCCGCGTGGTCTCCATGAACTATCGACGTCGATACATACTCGGATTTGGTTACCGGTTGTGCGCACCGCCTCGTCCAATAGATCCAAATGTGCGATGTCATCAGTCATCACGGTGATTCGGTCACTGAGTTCAGGGTCGGCCGCAAGTTGGGCAATTGCCGCAGCGTCAACGCTTGGGTAGCCAACCAAGATGTCCGGTAGTGGTTCCCAGGATCGGTGCTCGGTTGCCAGCCAGATTGCTTCGGCCAAGCTGAATGCCATCACCCCGCTGAACCCATCGTGGGTGAGGATCGATGCCAGTGCGCGTCTGGACCGAATGGACTTGGACGCCACGCGGATGGGAGTCCCGTTGGCTCGTCGCAGCAGATCCCGTCGATTTGCGTCGAAAGCATCAAGATCGAGGATCGCCAGTGGGGTATTCATCCCCTCGGTTGCTCGGGCGTAGCGCATCCACCGACCGCGGGAATCGTGCCAACTCATGAGTCATTGTCTCCCGTGGCCGAATCCACCACATGATGAATGGTGTCAACGATCAGATCGGGACGATCTGCCATGACGAGATGTCGGACCGGAACCACGTGGATCGTGGCGTTTGGATCGAGTTTGTGCCATCGGGCACGAGTTCGATTAACCCACCCAGAATTGCTGAAAGGCACGCCGCGTGGGCTCAGCCGCGCCACGATCACATCGACCGGAATCGGTGGCAATGGATGAGTCTGTTGGATCTCTAGAGCTTGGCGGCAATGGGTGGCGAAGCGGGCGTTTTCTTCCAAAGCAGCCCGCAGATGGCCAGGAGATCTCATTCGGCGACGAGTGTCATTGCTGACCCGGTGACCAGAGGAGTCGACAGTAGACATCCAGGTCAAGGCTTGTTCGCCGAACTTCGCGCTTAACCCCGCCAGTTTTGGCGCAGTATCAACAAAGCGCATCAAACTGCGTGTGGCAATGTCAGGTTCGTCGTCGCCAGAGTCGTACTGGGTGGGATCAGTCCCATCCACAGTCACCATCCCCACCAGGTTGACCTCTGGATCGGCTCCGTAAAGGCGGGCAACGCATTCCACGATCAACCCGCCGTAGGAGTGACCAACCAATACGAGTGGGTGTCCCGGTGCAAGCAGCTTCGCAACTTCAACGACATGTCGAGCCTCATCATCAATGCTGGTGGGTTGTCTGTTCTGTGGTGACATCCCCAGGCCCGCGCGATCGAAGGACACGGTGGGCAGATCAAGCTCATTGACTACGGGTAGCCAATGGTCGAGGGGGAGTCCCATTCCGTTACTGAAGACCACGACAGGTTGGTCGAAGGGTAGTGGCGAATCAGGGGTGTCGTGTGGATCGAACTCGGCATAGAGGGATACCCCGTCAGATAGTCCGAGAAGCCCTTTGAATGGTTTGCCCGCGCTTGGCGATGGCCGAGATCGACGGGTCATGCGTTAGCCAGTTGCTGCTGTTCGGTGGACGACTGATCGGAATCGGGTCGGCTGTGTCGCACGAGAGTGACGGCAGTGACCACCATGAAAGCGCAGATCACCAGTTCGCCTAATCGTTGGTTGTATCCCAACAACGACCAGCCCGCCATGTACTGCCCAATGATGATGAGGTTGGAGATCGCCAAGAGGACGGCGGCCGCAATGGCGAACCGCGCGTAGGTTGCCCAGTTTGTGAGCTTTAACAGTCCGACGCCCACGAAGAAGATGCCGAAGATTTCTAGGACTGACTCGATGATGCCGCTGTAGTTGTGAATGCGATGAGACACGCTCACCTGGTTGCGTTCTTCTGCCAGGCGGCAGGCTTCATTGACGGTTGGTGCGCAGTCCAACGGAAAGATGCCGTCCACGATGTAGGCGATGGCCGCCAAGGTCAGTAGTCCAAGTCCGATCAGCACCCACCGGTTGCGTGGAAGCAGTTGAACCGTAAAAGCAATCGCGAGCAAGATGAGGATTCCGGTCAGCAGGTCGGTCACCCGGAAGACTCCTGATGCAGGTTCTCCGCGAGAGCTCAGTTCGCTGACGAAGCTGCTCTTGGGAGGCAATGTCGCGCCGAGTCTGCCTGCGATCAGGAACGACAGATTGACGATCGTGGCCAAGATCCAACAGCAAGCAGCAAGCCAGGCTCGAGTGCCGTTTACCGGTGCCTTCGTGGGGGTATCGCTGGTAGCCACGGAATCCACGCTAGCGTGACCGGGTGAGCCGACTTGGAACCACCGAGTTCATTGACGCGGTCGTTACACCCGGAACCTTCCGACCCTGGGATGCCGACGGCCTCGGACTGTCTGCCTTTGATGTCTCCCAATGGCCATCGGACTATCAACAGGAACTTGCTGATGCTCGCGAATCGACCGGACATGAGGAGTCCGTCGTCGTCGGGGAAGCCGACATTGATGGACACCGCTGCGCATTCGTTGTGGGGGACTTCGACTTCCTGGCGGGATCAGTGGGTCGTCGCTCCTGCGAGTTGGTGATTGCGGCATTTCGTCGAGCGCAGCGTGATGGGCTGCCCGTCGTGGCATCACCGTGCTCCGGTGGCACCCGGATGCAAGAAGGAACCGCAGCTTTTGCCTTGATGACGGATGTGGCGTTGGCCGTGAGTGAATTTCGTGCCGCTGGTGGCTTGGTGATCGGATATCTCCGCCACCCCACAACGGGGGGAGTGATGGCGACCTGGGGGTCGTTGTCCACGGTGACATTTGGACAGCCAGGCGCGTTGACAGGTTTCCTTGGGCCACGGGTCTACGAACAACTCAACAACGAGCCATTCCCTAGCGGCATTCAATGTCCGGAGAATCTGGCAGCGACTGGCGTGATCGACGCAGTTGTCGAACCGGATGAGTTTGCCGATGTGGTGGCTCGCTTTCTCCGGATCAATTCCCAGCGACACGTCGTGTCTGAGTCCAGCGAAGCTGGTTCATCGGAAGTGACCGATTCCGCTGGCAGTGCGTGGGAACAAGTGAGTCGAACCCGCGAGTCCGATCGAGTCTCGGTCGATGACCTATTGGACACTCTGGCTGATGTCGTCCGGCTGTCTGGAACCGGCGAAGGGCAACGTAGCGACGCGGTATCGGTGGCCTTTGGTCGTTTGCCGGACTCCGGGCAAGCGGTGCTCATCGTGGGGACGTCCCGCGAGGTTGAGCAACCAATTGATCCAGCCGGTTTGCAGACTGCCCGACGCGCATTTGCTATTGGCAGTGAACTGAACATTCCCGTGGTGACGTTGATCGATACCTGGGGCGGCGAGCTTTCGGCGCAGGCAGAGTCACAAGGGATAGCCGGTCAGATTGCCCGAACCCTGGTTGATCTTCAGCAATGCGGCAGCGTCACCGTCAGCGTCATCCTCGGAATGGGCTGTGGGGGAGCAGCATTGGCTTTGTTGCCTGCTGACTGTGTACTCGTCACGCAGTCGGGTTGGTTAGCTCCACTACCGATCGAAGGGGCAGCGATCATCCGCTATCGAACGATCGATCGTGCCCCGGAACTAGCGGAAGATCTGGGTGTGTCTGCTCGACGACTCGTTGCCGACGGGGTGGCGGATCGAGTGATTGCTGATGTGGCGACAGTCGCTGATTGTTCGACGCTATGGCGTGAGGTGTACAGAGCGGTAGGTGAGCAGGCGACGCACACCTTCAGTGAACGAATGGCTGCCCGTCGGTCTCGGCATGGGTTGGAGTCCGTGCGATGAGCCAGCCAGGAGAACCGCAAGACCGATTCGTCGGCAAGAGCGTTCCCACTCCTGAATTCGCTGGTGATGACGGCAGTTGTTCTGTGCAAGTGCGAGAACTGTTGGGGGCAGTTCGCCTCGGCACGGCCAGCCAGTATGAGATTCCTCGTGCGTTGCGCGAGGAACGGGCATTCGTCGTGGTCACGGCCGTGCTCGACTCAGCGGAAACCGTGACCGATGGGTCCGGCAATGAGCACACCGTGGAGAAAGACAGTCACATGGCGTCCATCAGTGTGACGGTTGAAGGTGGTCGGCGCGCGCTGGTGGCTTTTACCGGGATTGATGCCGTCACGGAATGGACAAGTGCGTTGGCAGGTCGGGAAGACCTGATGGATGCCGAAGGCAACACCTTCCTTGCCCGAGATCTTCGTCCCATGCCAGTTCCGGCCCGTAATGCTGCAGCGGCTGCGCTCGCGGAAGGCTCGGACTTCCTGCTGCTAGACCCTGGTTCTGCATGGGCCATTGCCTTGCCTATCCCCGGCACAGTGGCATTGGCAGAAGGACGTGACTGGCGAGATCCGATCACCGATGACGAAGTGTTGACCGAATTGCACTCGAAGCTTGCCCCGATTGCGGCGCAGGCCGGTGGTTCGTTGGAAGTCTCACCCGGTAGCCCACGACAACATGATCTCGTGGTGACCTTCTTGCTCCCCGAAAGCTATGAGGCGCAAGCCGTGCCTGAGCTGCTGCAGTCCGCAGCAGAATCCTTGGGTTCTAGTTCCCTGTTACGACTCCGGCTGGCGCAAGGAGTGGCATTGTCTGCCCGGCAGCAGGCGCAGCAGTAATGGTGACCACTGCGCCTGCCTTCCCAGGCCGAACCGGAAACTACTTACGTTTGATTTGAGCCTTCATGACGAAGGAGGAGTTTGCGGCTTTAGTCGATTCTCCCGCCGCATTCATGGCGTAAACGCTCACCTTGTAGTGCAGCGCCATTCGAACGTCGCCTCGCTTGAGCAGGCTATGTGCGAGTAGCTGTTTGCGCGTCAATGTGAGTTGGCGACTCTTCGAGCCGACGAACTTGTCCAACACCATGACCTTGCCCTTGACGTGAGTTTGTTGCACTCGTACCTCGTACTTAGCAACGGTTCCGCCAGAGGCAGGCGGATTCCATTTGGTGACGAACGTGTTCCCCTTTGGATTGCCCTTCGTCTTGATCGAAGAAGGAGCACTTGGCTTTCCTAGACCTGTACCCGTCAATGGCACAGTCACATCACCGGCATTCGATGCAATCACCAGTGCTGCGGTGCGCTTGCTGACGTTCGGTGCGGTGAAGGTCACGCCAATCTGGCAAGTCTTGCCAGGTGCCACGGCTTGTACGCAGGTATTGGATGCGATGGAGAAGTCATTCGCATTGTTCCCCGTGATTACGGTGGCAGCGATTCCACATCCACGTGCATCGTTCGTCCGGCATCGGATCGTGTTGTTCGGTGCGTTAAACAACAAGTCCAAAGTGCCGGTGTTGCGTACCGTGACCACCTTCTTCGGGCTGGTCTTTCCGGGCAGCACTTCACCGAAGTCCACCTTGCTGGGTTGGACCGCGATTGCCGGTGCCAGTCCCGTGCCCGACAGCGAAACCTTGGCGGGACTGTCCGGTGCGTTTGACCCAATCTGCACAGTGGCCTTTCGAGAGCCAGGGCCGGATGGCGTAAACGCCACACTCACCGTGCAGGAAGAATCTGGGCTGAGCACGATCGATGGATTACCCACACAGGTGGTGTGGGTAATGGCGTAGTCGGCCTTGGCTGCGCCAGTGATCTCCGGATCGTCCAAGGTCAGCGCGTCATTACCGGTATTGGTCAATGTGATGTCTTGACTCTGCGTTTCGGTACCGACCGGAGTGGGGTCGAACGTCAGTGAACTCGGATCAACCATGAGGGCTGGTTCCACTCCACTGCCGCTCAGGGCAATCAAACTTTCCGATCCGGGTTGTGCATCCGAGGTGACGGTGATGGTGGCGGACGCCGAATCCAAGGTCGTGGGTGTGTATCGAGCAGTGATCTCGCACGTAGCTTCTGGTTGGAGAACCTCGGTGCAACTGTTGTGGATGATCGAGTATTGCCCGGCGTCCGTCCCACTTAGCTGGACATCACTGATCGTCAGGGGAACGCTTCCACTGCTGGTGATAGTCGAGCTCAGTTCGCCGCTAGTACCTCTCCTAGTGGGCCCAAAATTGAGATCCGGGGGAGAAATGCTGATCTTGGGGTACACACCTGCACCCTTGAGAGCGACGTTATGCGGCGAACCGAAACCACTGTCAGTGAATGTCAGGTTGGCAGTCTTGGCTGCTTCGCTGGTTGGGGTAAATGAGAGCGTGACTGTGCACGTTTCGTCTTTGGCGAGTGTGAGGTTCCGACAGTCGTCGCGTTGAACGGAGAATTCGTTCGCATCGGTTCCGGTGATATTCGTATCGGTGATGGAGAGCGGATCGTCTCCTTCGTTCGTTACTGCTACCACTTTGTTTTCGGACGTGTGATTGACGTAGACATTGCCAAAATCAACCGGATTCGGAGTCGCGGTGAATCCCTTCGGGATTCCGTTGCCATCAAGGCCAACGCTCAGGTCGTCGTCCACATTTTCCGCGTGAATGGTTAATGACGCTGTGAGTCGCCCTTCCTTTGACGGGGTAAAGGTCACCTTGATGACGCAAGTGTCGCCTGGCTCAACAGTTTGGTTTACGCATCCATCATCCGTGATGGCGTACGAACTGCTCATGTCCCACACAATGGATCCAGGTTGCGCGCCGAACTCGAGGTCCGCATTTCCGGTATTCGTGACCGTCACGCTCTTCGCAGATGATGCGATGTCGACTGACTGGTCACCAAAGGAGAGTGATTCAGGGTCCGCCTCCATCGCGGGAGCAAATAGGAACGCGACGACACCGTCTTGACCACTGCGATCGTCCCGAGCCATTCCTCGAGCGCCGCCGCCGGCATAGTTCGTATCGTCAACTTTCACTGGGCCTGGCGCAAAGCTGGTGTTGCTGCCACTTTCCGTGGCAAAGGATCCACCAGCGCCACCACCACTCCGGTAAGCGCCGCCGCCACCGCCGTAGCCGCCACCGCCGCCGCCGCCAGTGAGACCGGAACCTTGTCCACCACCACCGAATCCAGCACCGCCGCCACCAGCCCAACCGGTGGAGACACGGGTGAAGCTCGCACTAATTCCCTCGCCGCTGTACCCGGTGATCGGGCCGCCATCGCCGCCACCTTGGTATCCACCGCCACTGCCGCCACAGCACACTTCCGCCATGTTGTCCGGGTGACCTTCTCCACCAGTGGGTGAATCGGCTGTTCCGCCAACTCCACGTCCGTCAGAGTGGCCGCTCCCGTCGCCACCGTTGACGTCGCCACCCTTGCCGCCCTTGGTGTCTCCGTCGTAGTCCAACCCCGTGCCACCCGCTGCGGTATTGGCTTGCGCGCCATCGCCACCTTTGCCGCCGCAGCTTCCGCCGCCGCCGCCCGCGACCGCGAGTGTGGTTGAGCCTTTGAGGACTGAGGTGGCAGATCCACCGATACACGATGGTTGATTGGGTAGGGCGCTTGCGCCACCGCCGACTCGAATAGTCAGCACATCACCAGGTGTGACATCGAGTTCAGTCTTGACGACGGCTCCGGCTCCACCGACGCTGCCACCATCAGAACTGCCGCCGCTACCGCCGCCACCGGCAACCACCATGTTGAGGTGCGTGATTCCCTCAGGAACGGTGTATGTCTGCTCAGATCCCGTATACGTGAAGACCGTGTTGGAACTCCCGGGGGCACTGTCACCGTCAGCGTATGCAGCAGGTGCAGCGATCAAGGTCGCGCCCGCTAAGGCAAGGGTTGCGCCGGCGGCAGCAAAGCGGGAAAACGAAGTCATGTGCCGGATGCAAGCACATTGAAGTAACCATCGGCAGATTTTGCTGGGCCAACTGCATCCGACTAGGTGATGGGCGCCTTGCATCCTGGCTGGTACGCTAGTTAGGCATCAAGTGGAGACCACTCCCACCCAGTTGACCTCACGTTGGCGGGTTTGCGTACTCGAACTCCTTGGGTTCTGCCGTACGTCTTTCTGCATTGGCGTTCTTAGCCAGGTGGAAGTGTCTCCTTCGCAACCGTTGTCTTTCGGCATGAGCCGAGGGCAACTACTGGACTTAAAGGAGGCGCTATCAGCGTCGAACCACGCATCAACGAGCGCATCCGCGTACCTGAAGTTCGCTTAGTCGGACCCAACGGTGAGCAGGTGGGGATCGTGCGTATCGAGGACGCCCTACGGCTGGCCTCAGATTCAGATCTGGACATTGTGGAAGTTGCTCCAGACGCACGGCCACCGGTCTGCAAACTCATGGACTACGGCAAGTACAAGTACGAAGAGGCGCTCAAGGCTCGAGAAGCTCGCCGCAATCAGACCAATGTCGTCATTAAAGAGATGAAGCTTCGACCCAAGATCGATGATCACGACTACGGGACGAAGAAAGGCCACATCGAACGCTTCCTGAAAGCGGGAGACAAGGTCAAGGTGACGATCATGTTCCGTGGACGCGAGCAGTCCCGCCCCGAACTTGGTTTCAAGTTGCTCAGCCGCCTGGCTGAGGATGTGGCCGAGTACGGAATTGTTGAGTCCTCACCGAAGCAAGACGGACGCAACATGATCATGGTGATCGGGCCCGTGCGAAAGAAGTCGGATATCAAAGCAGAAGGTCGTCATGCGGCCACCGCTGAAGAGTCCGTTGACCAGACCGAAAGTACTGACTGACATCCGTCAGTCCGGATAGGCACCAAAGGATCATCAGATGCCCAAGATGAAGACCCATAGCGGGACGAAGAAGCGGTTCAAGAAGACCGGTTCGGGAAAGCTCACCCATGAGCAGACCAATCGTCGTCACCTGCTCGAAGTAAAGAACTCGAAGCGGACCCGTCGACTCATGCAAGACAAGGAAGTTGCACCTTCGGACGTCAAGAAGGTCAAGCGACTTCTCGGTGAGCGCTAACCGCCACCACGGCGGATCATCCGCCACCCAATGACCACTCACGACAAGGAGATCAGACGTGGCACGCGTCAAGCGCGCGGTTAACGCGCAGAAGAAGCGCCGCTCGGTGCTGGAGAAGGCCAGTGGCTACCGCGGTCAGCGTTCGCGGTTGTACCGCAAGGCCAAGGAGCAAGTCACCCACTCGATGGTGTACTCCTACCGCGACCGTCGGGCGCGTAAGGGAGACTTCCGTCGCCTCTGGATTCAGCGCATCAATGCTGCTGCCCGAGCCAATGGCGTGACCTACAACCGATTCATCCAAGGTCTTCGTGCTGCGGACATCGAGGTTGATCGCCGCATGCTCGCCGAGCTGGCTGTGAACGATCCGGCAGCCTTCGCTGCTTTGGTCACCGTTGCTTCTGATGCACTTGAGGCAAGTGACGATGCCACCGGAAGCGATACCGAGAACGCGGCTTAAGGAATCACGTGCCGCAGTTGCCTTTTGCTTCTGCTGCCGAACTGCGCCGTGCGCGCAAACTCAAACGCCGGTCTGCCCGAGAGCAGGCCGGCGCTTTGATTGCCGAGGGTGCCCCAGCCGTTTCCGCTGCCCTACAAGGGGGATTGTTGCGTCGGCTTTTGGTCACCGAGGCAGCAAGCGTGACCCACGCTGAGCTGTTGGCCGAGGTGGAAGACGCCAGCATTCCGATTGAGCAGATCGACGAAGCTGCTGCTCGTGATCTGTCGGAGACGGTCACCCCACAAGGAATCCTGGGAATTGCTGAGTCGCCGGTACGTCGAGCCCAGAATCTCAATGAATGGTTAGCTCCGACTCAACGCGACCACCGACGTGGCACGGTCGTGGTGTTGGTGCAAGCCCAGGATCCTGGCAACGTCGGCACCATCATTCGTACTGCGGCAGCCAGTGGAGTGCGGGCAGTAGTGCTCACCAGCGGCAGTGTTGATCCGTTGAATGGAAAGTGTGTCCGAGCGGGTGCTGGTGCGCTGTTCACGGTCCCCATCTTCACCAATATTGATGCCGATGAACTGTTGGAACAGCTTCGTTCGTTGGAGTACACGAGTTTGGCGACCACGGGCAGAGCCACTCAAGAGCTCTACGACCCAGTGCTCATCGATGTATTGACTCGACCAGTTGCTTGGCTATTCGGTAATGAAGCTCGCGGCCTGCCATCCGAGATCGTGGATCAGGCCGACCTATCTGTTCGGATTCCGTTGGCAGAGGGAGTGGAGAGTCTCAATCTCGCTGCTGCCGCGGCGGTATGCCTCTTCGAGACTCGTCGAGTACGCAATCTGACGCGCAGAGTTGCTCCTAACTGATTGCTTGGCGCGCCACGTCATAGAGATGAGGCGAGTCGAAGATTTCCCACATGCATCGGGCCGCCATCCACTGTCGAACACGTGATGATTCCAGGTCACACAAGGCGCTCATCCGGTCCAGCACAGCGTTGGCGTCGTGATGGATTCGTCCCCACGATGTGCCGATGTGCTGAAGAACGTCGAAGGCCCGATCGCCAGAGAACGGCTTCGGGTCGATGGCCAGCCATCGGGAACCGCTTCGCAACACGTTGTCCGCATGCAGATCGGTATGCAGCATCACGATGTCGTGTGGTTGACGGGCAAGTTCTTGGCCGATGGCTAATTGGTCGGTCACGAATCCGGCGTCCATTCCGGCCGGGACTCCTTGTTGTTCGATCTGAATAGTTACCTCGTTGACTCGGTAGTCGACCAAGTCAGACAAGGGTCGAAGTATTGGTGAGATCGGTCCTCGCCACAGTTGAGCGAGTACCTCGACCACGATGTCGTCCCGCACGTGCTCGTCAGAGTGTTCAGCGGCAAGCGGGGTGCCAGGAAGGGCCTGTTCCAACAGCAGAACATCCACCGGGTCGATCCCAGCAACCTCAGCGGTGAACTGATCAAGCAACGTGACGGCACCGACCCCTGACCAAGCGGCCAGCGCTACTGGTTCATCTCGGGCTTCAAAATGTGGCCATCCGATTTTCACGACTTGACGTTGGGGCTGTGAACCGGACTCGGGTGCCACCCAGGCGCACTGTCCACCGGGAGAAAACGGCTCACCCAACGTCAATGTCCAATTTTGTTCGGCCGCAGTGACCAGAGTGGGTAGCTGATCCAGCCAGGTACGCCACTGCGGATCTGTTCGATCTTGCGCTCGCGCGGCAAGTCGAGCGGGTAACGAGATGGACACCTCGACAGCGTGCCGTAACGCGGCACGCGATGGCTCGTGGTCACGCAAACAACCCGACAGAACTAGACTCTGACCTTGCGATTCGCGTGAGCTACCCACTACCTGTCAAAGGACGATGCATGTCGGCGCCTAACAGCGAGTACGACCCCAAGGAAGTCAGCGCCTTGGACCCGCAGGTTATTGATGCGGCTGTTACTGCCGCTCTGGCTGCATTTGCTGACGCTGGCGACCTTGACCAACTCAAGGAAGCTCGCTTGGCCCATGCGGCTGATCGTTCTCCGCTGGCTCTGGCTAACCGAGAGATCGGTGCCTTGCCCCCGGCTGCCAAGGCAGAAGCTGGTCAACGTGTGGGACGTGCCCGGGCTCAGGTAAAGGACGCGCTGCAGGCGCGAACGGTCGAACTTGAGCGACTGCGCGATGAGCAAGTTCTGTTGACCGAGACCGTGGATGTCACGATGCCGACGGATCGCACCCCAGTTGGTGCGCGGCATCCGCTGACGACGGTTGCGGAATTGTTGTGCGACGTGTTCATCGCGATGGGATACGAGGTTGCCGAAGGCCCTGAGGTCGAGACCGAGTGGCACAACTTCGATGCGCTCAACATCCCCCCGGACCATCCCGCACGAACCATGCAAGACACCTTCTTCATCGATCCACCAGAAGCCTCAGTCCTGTTACGGACCCACACCTCACCGGTGCAGATTCGTACTCTGCTCAATCGTGAATTGCCGGTCTACGTCGTATGCCCAGGTCGGGTCTTCCGTACTGATGAATTGGATGCCACCCACACGCCGGTCTTCCATCAGATCGAAGGTCTTGCGGTGGACAAGGGAATCACGATGGCCGATCTCAAAGGCACTCTTGACCATCTCGCCCAAGCCGTCTTCGGTGAAGGTTTGACGACTCGACTGCGTCCGAGCTACTTCCCATTCACCGAACCCAGTGCTGAGATCGACCTGCAGTGTTTCGCCTGTCGTGGCTCCAGCGTGGGTGACTCCGCCAATCCCTGCCGGACCTGTTCCAGTGAAGGCTGGATCGAGTGGGGTGGCTGCGGAATGGTCAACCCGCGCGTGCTGCAGGCATGCGGCGTCGACACTGATGAATACAGCGGTTTCGCATTCGGTATGGGGTTGGAACGGACACTGATGTTCCGCCATGACATCCGTGACATGCGTGACATGGTCGAAGGCGACGTGCGCTTCACCGCCGCATTCGGGTCAGGAGCAGCCTGATGCGAGTACCTATTTCGTGGCTGCGACAACACGTCACTCTGCCCAGCGATGTCACAGCTCGCCAGGTGGGCGACGAACTGATTCGTTTGGGTTTGGAAGTCGAGACTGTCGAACCGGTTGCCGACATCACCGGACCGCTAGTGGTCGGGCGAGTGCAGTCGATTGAAGAACTCACCGAATTCAAGAAGCCGATCCGCTTCTGCCAGGTTCACGTTGGCGATAACGAAGTACGCGGCATCGTGTGTGGCGCGCGGAACTTTGCCGAAGGCGACCTCATTGTTGCGGCTCTTCCCGGATCGGTGCTTCCAGGCGGATTCGCGATTGCTGCTCGACAGACCTATGGCAAGACATCCGACGGAATGATCTGTTCAGAATCAGAACTCGGCTTGTCCACGGAATCGGACGGCATTCTCGTACTCGATCCCGACTCAGCCAGTGTCGGCGAGAACGCGTTGTCGTTGTTAGGGCTTGACGATGAAGTCCTCGATATTGCTGTCACCCCTGACCGTGGATACGCCTTGAGTATTCGTGGTGTTGCCCGTGAGGCTGCAATTGCCTTCACGACTGACTTTGTGGATTCAGTGTTGGAGTCCACCAACTTGCCTTCGCCGGTTTCGGATACGCAACCACGTTCTTGCACCAGTGAGGATCCGCAACTATGCGACGTATTCACTTTGCGAACGCTGACAGATGTGGACCCCAGTGCCCCCACCCCCGCATGGATGGCAGCACGACTTCGAGCCGCCGGGATGCGACCAGTCAGTGTGATCGTTGACATCACCAACTACGTGATGTTGGAGACCGGTCAACCTCTGCACGCCTTCGATGCTGATGTGGTGTCCGGTGGTCTCGTGGCTCGTCGTGCCCAAGCGGGGGAAACTCTGGAGACTTTGGACCATGTGGTGCGCGAACTGGACTCAGAAGACTTGGTGATCGCGGATGACTCTGGTCCCTTGGCGCTTGCCGGAACGATGGGTGGAGTGACGAGTGAAATCTCCTCGACCTCGACCAACGTATTACTGGAAGCAGCCCACTTCGATGCCATCACCGTGGCAAAGATGTCTCGTCGTCACCGGTTGTCATCTGAGGCTTCCCGACGTTTCGAACGAGGTGTGGACTCGGCATTGGCTCCCTACGCCAGCGAGCGAGCAGCAGCACTATTGGTGGAACTGGCTGGCGCGCGTAACTGCGGAATGATCGGAGTCGAACATGCGCATGAGCCGGTGGCCATTCGCATCTCGTCCCAACTGCCATCCGATGTTTCCGGGGCATCTATCGACGAAGCAACAGTGATCGACAATCTTCGCTTGGTGGGGTGCGATGTCGAAACCCACGGCGATGCCGATCCTCAACAACTCGTCGTCCGTCCACCGACGTGGCGTCCTGATCTCACGGATCCGGCGGATCTTGTCGAAGAAGTTATCCGTCTGGTCGGCTACGACAGCATCCCCGCAACGCTGCCCACTCCACCAGCCGGACGCGGACTCACTGCAGCACAGGTAGCGCGGCGTCGGGCGTTACGAGTGATCGCTGGACTCGGTTTTGTCGAGACGCTCAGCTACCCATTCGTGGGAGACAAGGACTTCGAACAGACCGGTATCACCGCGGATGATCCTCGACGTCAGGTCGTACGAGTCGCTAACCCGCTCAGTGATGAGCAGCCCGGACTGCGTACGACCCTTCTCCCAGGATTGCTGGCAACCGCTCGTCGCAATGTCTCTCGCGGAAACGACAACCTCGCGATCTCAGAAGCAGGTTTGGTATTCCTCCCTGAGTTAGCTGCCCCAGGCGCTCCTCGCCCGGACCTGTCGACTCGTCCGACAGAAGAAGAGCTAGACGCGCTTGATCGAGCGCTTCCGCATCAGCCGCTGTACCTCGCCGCGGTGATGACCGGTCAACGTGACCGTGCCGGTTGGTGGGGCAAGGGCCGCAGCGCGAGTTGGGACGATGCGTTGGGTGCTGCTAAGGCTGTAGCCGACGATCTCGGTGTGACGGTTGAGGTGGCTGCGGCCACGATGGCGCCGTTCCACCCCGGTCGATGCGCGCAGTTGAGTGTTGACGGCAACGTCATTGGTCATGCGGGGGAATTGCATCCCAAGGTGGTGGCCGCATGGGGTCTTCCCGAGCGGGCCACAGCGTTTGAACTCGACGTGTCGGCGCTGATTGAACGTTCCACCGCCACGGCTCGAACAGCTCCACAGTTCTCGACCTTCCCGGTTGCGAAAGAAGACGTTGCCCTCATCGTGGATAGCAACGTGGCGTCAGCGGATGTTGCGCAGGCGCTGCGTGATGGTGGGGGAGACCTCATCGAGAGCGTGCGACTGTTCGATGTCTACACCGGTGAACAAGTTCCTGAAGGGCATCGATCGTTGGCCTTTGCCATTCGGATGCGGGCCGCGGATCACACGTTGACGGTTGAGGAAGTAAGTGAAGTCCGGCAAGCCGCATTGAGTGCAGCCGAATCGGCCTGTGGGGCGCGGCTACGCGACTAGTGTGATCGGTTGCTAGTCGAGTTCGTCGTCTGCGGCGTCGAGATCTCCGGCGAGTACCCGGCGCTGTAGCTTCCCGCTCGGGTCGCGCGGCAGTTCGTCACGTAATTCGATCCGCCGCGGACGATGATTCGGGCCAAGTTGTGCTCGGGACCAATCCAGAATGTCGTCGGGATTGACCTCGCTATCGGTTGGCACAACATGTGCAACAAGCGCAGCGCCATACACCGGATCGGGCACACCCGTCACTGCGACATCAGCCACGTTGGGATGTTGCCGGAGCACTTCTTCGACTTCTGCCGGGTGCACGTTCTCGCCGCCGGTGACCACAACGTCGTCAGCGCGACCCACGATGGTCAAGCGGCCAGCGTCATCTAAGCGTCCAATGTCGCCGGTGAACACCATTCCGCGCACACGTTCCCGGTCCGTGCCGTCGGTATAGCCGCGGAAGGTTGTGCGGCTTCCCACGTAGACCCGTCCCTCGGAACCAACAGGCACATCACGACCGAGTCGATCGAGAATCTCCAGGTGCACTCCGACCAGTGGTCGGCCAGCGGTATTGGGTTCGGCGCGTAGATCTTCTGGAGTGGCACAAGTAGCGAATGCGGCTTCAGTCGAGCCGTAGAGGTTGTACAAGATGTCGCCAAAGGCATCCATGAATTTAGTGGCCAAATCACCGGGAAGATCGGAACCGGATACCGCGACGAGTTGCAGAGAATCAGTCTTGTAGCGACGCCGTACATGGCGGGGGAGGTCCACTAGCCGTCGGAGGACGACCGGGGTGGTGACCAGGGTGTCCACTTCGTGTTCGTCGATGAGCGACGGCAACCGCTCTGCCTCCGGGTGGCGCACCAAGACATGCGTACTGTCCAGCAAGGTCGCCAACCGATGATGCATCCAACCCCACGAATGGAACATGGGAGCAGCGAACAAGGTCGTCCCATTCATATGAACCGGGAACGCATCCAGAATCGCGGCAGCAGCACTGAGGGGGATGGACGAGCGACTCGCTCCCTTTG
>JBDHZU010000035.1:0-15603 GCA_039812085.1 Candidatus Nanopelagicales bacterium
TGATTCTGCTGGCAGAGTCCACCGCGACCGATGGCAGCCAAGGTCCAAACACCGAGACCGGGGCAGGACCGATCCAGCCGGTTGCGTTGGTCTCGATTGAGCAGCAACTACGAGTCGATGCCGCTGACACCGTGCAGTACTTCCTCGACCAAGGGGTGCAGATCAAAGTCATCAGTGGGGACAACCCGGTGACTGTTGGAGCAGTCGCGCAACAGGCGGGTATTCCTTTGGCAGGCGAACCTTTCGACGCGCGGGAATTACCGGAAGACGTCAATGAGCTTGCCGACGTATTGGAAACGCATGGTGTCTTCGGGCGAGTGACTCCAGTGCAGAAGCGCGCGATGGTGGGTGCCTTGCAGTCTCGGGGTCATACGGTTGCGATGACCGGTGACGGGGTCAACGACGTTTTGGCGCTGAAGGACTCCGACCTGGGAATCGCGATGGGTTCTGGGGCGGGTGCGACCCGCGCAGTTGCCCAATTGGTATTGCTCGATAGTCAGTTCAGTGTGCTCCCGCAGGTTGTGGCAGAAGGTCGTCGGGTGTTGGGCAATATCGAACGCGTCAGCCAGTTGTTCCTGACGAAATCGTTCTATGCCGCCGTGCTGTCGTTTATCACTGTCGTATTGACGTTGACGAATCTGTACGAGCTGGAGTTCGTGTTTCTGCCGCGCCACTTGACGGTGATCACATTCCTCACGATTGGTACTCCTGCCTTCCTGATTGCCTTGATGCCGAACAAGCAACGGTTCCGGCCAGGCTTCTTCCGACGCGTTCTACGGTTCGCAGTTCCCGCTGGCGTGATCTGCGCGTTGTCGGCGATTAGTTCGTACATGTTGGTTCTTCAGTTGGGGATGCCGCTGGAGGATGCCCGTACGAGTGCGGCGATCACTTTGTTCATCGTGGCGTGGTTTGTGTTGTTCCTAGTGGCTCGTCCACTGGACCCCATCCGACTGGCGATTGTGGTGGCGATGGGTGTGGGGTTCCTACTCGTCCTGCTGATTCCGTTCCTGTCCCACACCTTCGCTTTGTCGATCACTTTTGCCTTTAGTAAGCAAGGACTGGTCTCAGTAGGGATTGGTGTTCTCGGCGCACTGGTCCTGTTCGCCATCCGACGATTTATCGAGACTCAAGATGATCATGACGAGACCCAGCACACGTCGGCTGGTGACCCTCAACCGTCAGCAGAACTGACCGCCTAGGCTTGGTGTCGTGACTATCGGGCAGGCGACGGCGACTGGTCCGTTGCGTTCTGCTCGCGCCAAGATCGCCCTATCGACCGTCTCGGTCTATCCCGAGTCCACTGCGGCAGCCTTCGAAATTGCTGCCCGCCTCGGTTATGACGGGGTAGAAGTCATGGTCATGTCCGATGCGGTCTCGCAAGACCCGGACAAGCTGCGGCGGTTGTCGGATACCTACGGGGTTCCGATCCTTGCCGTACACGCGCCCTGCCTACTCATCACACAGCGCGTGTGGGGAACGGATCCGTGGGCCAAATTGGTTCGTGCGCGGGAGGCTGCAGAGCTGTTCGGGGCGGAGACGGTCGTTATCCATCCGCCTTTCCGTTGGCAGCGCGAATATGCCCGCGACTTTGTCCGGGGTATTCATCGGATGGCGCAAGACACGGACATTCGGTTTGCCGTAGAAAACATGTACCCCTGGCGGGCGGCTAGTCGAGAACTTGCTGCCTACTCTCCCGGGTGGGATATCCGCGATGAGGACTACGTGGACACCACGCTGGATCTATCCCACACAGCAGTCTCCGGAACCGATGCTCTGCAGATGGCCAAAGACCTCGGCAGTGCCCTCGCCCACGTCCACCTGGCCGATGGGTCGGGCAGTGCGAAGGACGAGCACCTGATCCCGGGTAGAGGCACGCAGGCATGCGGGCCGGTGCTGGAGCACCTCGCGCAGACGGACTTTGGCGGGATTGTGGTGGTGGAAGTGTCCACTCGCCGAGCGGCTAACCGAGCCGAACGGGAAGCCGATCTGGCGGAGGCTTTGGCATTCGCCAAGCTGCATCTGGTGGTCAACAGCACAGCGTGAAGCTGATCTGGCTGGGCGAACCAGGCGAGTCGATGTCTGCGGTCAGTACCTCACGGGTGGCAGAGTGAACCGTTGTGGGAACCGATGATGTGCGCGATGCCGTACTGGATGCCGCTCGGGCTGCATTTCACGCCCGTGGTTATGCCCGCACGTCGGTGAAGGCCGTTGCCGCTGCTGCTGGTGTTGCTCCAGAGGTTGTGGGCCGTTACTACCAATCCAAAGAGAGCCTGTTCGCTGCTGCGATGAAGCTGCCGTTCGATCCGAGCGCGGCAGTTCCTGCGCTGGTTGCTCCTGGACTAGAGGGCATGGGCGAACACATCACGCGTGTTGCCTTGGAAACGTTCAAGGATCAACAAACTCGCGAAGACCTCGTCGCCTTGGCTCGGGCAGGCGCCTCGACAGGCAAAGCCGTTGCTGGCATTAAGGGCGTCGTTGAGGAAGGCATCGTCGACCGTTTGGCCGGAGTAATCGGGGTTCCCGATGCTCGCCTGCGGGCAAATCTCATCACCAGTTATCTGCTGGGTGTGGCGGTCAACCGATACGTGGTTCGACTCGATCCGATTGCCTCGATGAACGAGGAAGACGTGGTCCGCTTGGTCGCACCGACCATTCAGGACTGGCTCACCCCGACCACACCATTGCCGGGAGGTCGTCTCTACGCCGACCGAGACGAGAACGGCAAGGCCCGTAAGCGCACCCCCAATGAGTTCGAAACCTTCAACGATTGGTCCCGTAACAGCGGCTGACCGTTCGTATTGGTGTGATGTCTCACCAGTATGCGAGCAAATAAGTGAGCTATCAGGCATGACGTTTGGCTGCCCCGATAGCGTGGGTAAGCCTCAGAGGTCGGTGTGAAGATTCGTGTGAAATGGAGCGCGCACCATGGTTGTTCGAGAAACCCTAGAGACTCTTGCAAAGAGCCCCGGACTCAAGACTGCGGCATCGTCGAACCCGGTAGGACGACGTGTCATCTCTCACTTCGTCGCTGGAGAAGAAGCCGCATCTGCGATCTCAGTTACTTCTGACTTGGCCTCACAAGGCACCTACGCCACCCTCGACCGTTTGGGTCCAGAGGGCGCAATCACGATTGACGATGCAGCTACGACCACCCTCGCGCTGCTGGATGTCTTGGCGCAGATGGAGGCAGCTGATGTTGCCGACCGTGCGGACATCACCTTGCGGTTGAGTGACGTTGGTTTGGACCTTCCCGGCGACGGGATCGACATCGCCACCCAGAACGCACTGCGGATTGCCCAGGAGGCTGATCGCGTGGGTTCGATGATCACGCTCGATCAGGGAGACCACGAAACGATTGACGACACTCTGACGGTGTTCCGCGCCCTGCATAAGCAGTTCCCGCAGACCGGGGTGACGGTTGCTGCCCAGTACCGCCGTACTGAAGCTGACCTGAAGGAACTGGTTGGCCCCGATGTTCGTATTCGACTGGTCAAGGGCGGATTTGCTGAAGATGGCGAACACACTTGGCCGACAGAGAAGGACACAGACCTGGCGTTTGTCCGCTGCCTGAAGTTGCTTATGCGTTCGGAGGCGTACCCGATGGTGGGCACGCACGACCCTCGCTTAATTGAGATCACGGGTGCAGTTGCGATTAGGGCTGACCGCAAGCCATCGTCGTTCGAGTACCAGATGTTCTATGGCGTGCGTCTGGATGAACAACGTCGGTTGGCTAGCCGTGGAGACCGGGTTCGCGTGCGGGTTCCCTTCGGCCCTGAGTGGTACCCATTCTTTGCGCGACGCTTAGCTGAACGCCCCCAGAACGTGGGCTTGTTCGTCAAAGCGCTTGCTGCGCGCGACTGACACGAGCGAGAAAGCCGCCCGTTACGGCATTCTGGCTGCATGACACACGCAGGAACAACGGCGATCTTTGGTGCCGGGCTGATGGGCGAGGCATTGCTTGCCGGACTATTGGCGTCTGGCCAGTCCGCCAGCGACATCGTCATCGTGGAGAAGTCGCAAGAGCGCGCCCAGCACATTCGAGACAAGCATGGTGTCGAGTCGGTTTCTGCTGATCAGGCCGCCCAGCAAGCGAGCACGTTGTTCATTGTGGTCAAACCGCAGTATGTCGTTGATGTCCTGACTGAGATTGCCGACAGTGTTCGTGAGGATGCGTTGGTGATTTCGTTGGCAACTGGGGTCACGATCGAGACTCTCGAGTCCTACCTGCCATCCGGCGCGGCTGTGGCCCGAGTCATGCCCAATACCCCGTCCCTGGTGGGGGAGGGAATGTCCGCGATCTCACCTGGCACGAACTGTTCGGTCGACGACGTACAGCGAGCTGAAGACCTCATGGGCGCACTGGGCAAAGTGGTATCTGTTGACGAAGGGCTGCAGAACGCGGTCACCGCTGTCTCCGGTTCCGGACCTGCCTATGTCTTCTACGTAGCCGAAGCCATGATCGAAGCTGGCGTGCAGTTGGGTTTACCTCGTGCCACAGCCAATGAACTTACGATCCAGACGTTGGTGGGATCGGCAGCCATGCTGCAGCAAACCGGTGAGCACCCCAGCGTGCTGCGTGAGCAAGTCACGTCGCCGGGAGGAACCACAGCGGCTGCCTTGCGCGAGTTGGATTCCCATGGGGTACGAGCAGCGTTCTCCACGGCCATGCGGGCTGCTCGGGATCGATCCGTCGAACTCGCTGGTGACTAAGCGTCTAGCTGTTGGTAGTCAGACTCGTTGGTGATTGGGTCGAATCCGTCATCGGTGAGTCGTCGTGACCAGTACCGCCAGTAGCGAGCATCGGAACGAGTCGAATCGTTAGCGAGGTCATTGATGGTCTGTTGCAGCTCAGCCGTGTGATGGTCGGCTAGTAAGCCGTCCAACCCATCCCGTTGGAAGCGCTGTGCATCGAGGTCACCAAGGCTGGCCACCAACGTGTCGGTGAGCGAACAGTCCAAGGCGTCCAGTCCCGCTAGTTCCACTGCTGCCGCGAATCGGAAGTCCGTGCTGGATGACTCAGCCTGAATCGTGCGCAATGTGTCCAGTGCGCCGTCGTCACCAATGCGAGCTCGTTCGGCGAGGCGCTGCAGTCCCGCACGAGGTTGCTGCCAGTCATCGAAGGTCGCTGGATCAGTGCCGGAACGCAAGGCATCGACAGTCGACGTTCCCGTCACGGTTGGCCACGGGGGCATCAACTGTCCGATCGAACCCAGTTCCACATCGAGTAATCGAGCGAGTCGATGTTGGGCTTTGCTACGGGCATGGTCATCAAGTTCTTCGAACGCCTTGTCAATCAATGGCAAGACCAGGAATGCGTCTTGTCCGTTATCGGTGAGCGACAAATGCGGATGGGCCTGTTGCGCGAGTACCAACAATTCACGAGTATCCCTGCGCTGCAAGGCTGCGGTGAATTGCTCCGACCGCTGGTCAGAGTCGTGGATGGTGTCGTCGCCGAGCATGTCTCCATCGTTCCACGACGCGCGTTTGAGTCGTTTGACAGTCGTGAGATGCCCGTTGAGGTATAGCGTTGGCGAATCGTGAGCAGCGCAATGACGTACATCTGGGACGACCGTCTCCGGCAGTACGATTTCGGTCCAGGTCATCCGTTGTCTCCCATTCGAAATCTGCTTGCCCACAAGCTGGTCGAGAGTTTTGGACTGTTGGACGCCGATCACGTCACGGTCCGCGGAGAGATCGAGCCGGTGACTGATGAGGACTTACTACGGGCTCATCGACAGGACTTCATCGACAGCGTGAAGTTGGCTTCTGAACATCCCGGCTATTTGGATTTGGCGCGCGGACTTGGCACTGAAGATGTGCCGGTGTTTGCCGACATGCACACTGCCTCGGCGCGGATCTGCGGAGCGACGCTGGCTGCTGCTCAAGCTGTGCATTCTGGTGATGCCGTGCATGCGGTCAATCTGTCGGGTGGGCTGCACCACGCAAAGTCCGGGCAGGCATCGGGTTTCTGCGTCTACAACGACATCGCGGTGGGAATTCACTACCTGCTCGACCAAGGGGTGGATCGAGTCGTCTACATCGATGTCGATGTTCATCACGGCGACGGGGTCGAAGAAATCTTCTGGAACGACCCACGAGTGATGACCATCTCGCTGCACGAATCCGGCAAGACCTTGTTCCCCCAAAGCGGCTGGCCGGAGGAGGTAGGCGGTGAGTTCGCTAAGGGTTCAGCAGTCAACGTGGCACTTCCTGCCGGGATTGGAAACGATCAGTGGTTGCGCGCATTCGATGGTGTGGTCCCTGATCTGGTGACTCGCTTCCGTCCCGATGTCATTGTCAGTCAGCAAGGCTGCGATACCCATCGCAACGATCCACTGGCGCATCTGCGGCTGACCATGGAAGGCCAACGAGAGTCCTACCAACGGATCCACCGTTTGGCGCACGACTTATGCGAAGGCCGTTGGATCGCAGTGGGCGGCGGCGGCTACGACTGGCTAGATGCGGTTCCTCGGGCATGGACCCACCTGACAGCGATTGCGGCCGACGCGCCAATCGAATGCGATGAACCTGTGCCTGAGTCATACCGACGAGTGGTGCACGAGGCATTCGGCGGCGTGGACTGTCCAACGTCGATGGGGGATGGCGCAAAGTTGTCGCCATTGCCCTGGGGAACGGGATTTGACCCGGTCTCACGGTTGGACGACTCCATTGCTCGCACGCGTGATGCGGTGTTCGGCTTCCATGAGCTGGATCCTGGGTCACCGTTCTTCTAAGCCGCAGCGGTCATCTTTGACCCACGGCGAACCTGTCAACCCGGCGACCGCGTACCCTTGCGGGAAGTGAAAGCGGCCCAGGTGCCGCGTTCGGTCGTTGACCGTCACGGCTGCACAGAAATCGTTGAGAGGATCGTTCGTGGGTTCCGTCGTCAAGAAGCGCCGCAAGCGGATGGCAAAGAAGAAGCATCGCAAGCTGCTGCGCAAGACCCGAGTTCAGCGCCGCAACAAGAAGTAGTTCCTCGCGCTGTCGCTCGACCGACAGTGCAAGCCGTGCGCTTCACGCACGTTCACGTCCGAGTCAGACCGGCTGTCGGCCCGCCCGGCAGGTAGGGGGTAGCGATGCCGAAGGTCGTCCTGGTCACGGGAGTTTCCCGCTACCTCGGTGGTCGCATGGCGCGAATCCTCACCGAGGACCCCACGATCGAACGGGTCGTGGGCGTGGATGTTGTTCCACCCAAGTTGGATATTGGTGGCGCCGAGTTCGTGCGCGCCGATATTCGTAACCCCATCATCGCCAAGGTCATCAACGCGGCCGAGGTAGACACCGTGGTTCACATGGGCGTTATTGCCACGCCTGTACAGGCTGGTGGCCGCACCTCGATGAAGGAAATCAACGTCATCGGAACGATGCAGTTGCTTGCGGCTTGTCAGAAGGCGCCGTCGGTAAGCAAGCTCGTCGTCAAGTCCTCTACCTCGGTGTACGGAGCTGGCCCCAAAGATCCGGCCATGTTCACCGAAGACATGGAGCCCAAGCACACTCCGACTTCTGGCTGGGCCAAAGACTCGGTCGAGGTTGAGGGTTACGTGCGCGGGTTCGCTCGCCGTCGCCCCGATGTCTCGGTCTCGACCTTGCGTTTCGCGAACTTCCTCGGACCCCGCGTGGACACTCCGATGTCGAGTTACTTCGAGTTGCCGGTTATCCCAGCACTATTCGGCCACGATGCTCGCTTGCAGTTCATCCACGAAGATGACGGACTTGAGGTGATGCGTCAGGCGACGGTTGATTCGCATCCCGGTATCTACAACGTGGCGGGCGACGGAATCATCATGTTGACCCAGGCCGCCCGTCGCGCAGGTCGACCAGTGATGCTGGTGCCACCGCAGGCAGCAGGAATTGTGGGAGCAATCGTTCGACGACTTGGTTTGGCGGACTTCTCGCCCGAGCAGGTTCGATTCCTGACTTATGGTCGAGGCGTCGATACGTCGCGGATGCGTTCCCAGTTCGGGTTCATTCCGCAGCACACCACCCCAGAAACTTTCGATTCCTTCGTCAAGGCACATCGTCTGAATCGAGCGATGCCGCCGGAGCGAGTGGAAGCGGTCGAAGAACAACTCGTCTCACTGCTCACGGGAAAGGGTGCAAGCCATGGCTGACGCACGAGTCATCCCTCTCAAGCAGGACCCCAAGCGTCCGAAGAAGAAGGCAGCAAAGAAGCCCGCCGCTAAGCGCACGCCCGCGTCTCGTAAGACCACGGGTGGTCGTGGTGGTGCGGCAGCCGCCGCGGCTGCAGTGGCAGAAGAGGCGATGCCGGAACACGCACCACTACCGGGTGCCGAACCAGCACCCGTTGCATGGGACGAGAAGGTCGCTGACCTGTTCGCGTTCCTGCGTCGTCGGATCACTGGTGACTACGACGTGGACGAGTTCGGCTACGACCGTGAATTGACCGACCGCATTCTGGCTGCGCCGTTCCGTCCGCTGTATTCCAAGTGGTTCCGAGTAGAGACGCATGGTTTGGAGAACGTTCCAGATACCGGTGGTGCATTGGTGGTGGCTAACCACTCAGGCACGGTGGCGATGGATGGTCTGATGACCAGTCTCGCGCTGCTGGATCATCACCCGGCCCGTCGTCAACTACGCATGTTGGGCGCGAACTTAGTGTTCTCCCTGCCAGTGGTTGGTGACCTTGCGCGTAAGAGTGGTTCCACCTTGGCCTGCCAGCCCGACGCTGAACGACTCCTGCGTTCTGGTGAGTTGGTGGGTGTATTCCCCGAGGGGTTCAAGGGAATCGGTAAACCCTTCAGCGAGCGTTACAAATTACAGCGGTTTGGGCGCGGCGGCTTTGTGGCAGCGGCACTGAAGACCAAGACCCCGATCATCCCGTGCGCGATTGTTGGTGCTGAGGAGATCTACCCGATTATCGGCAACGCCAAGACGCTTGCCCGAATCCTCGGTGTTCCGTACTTCCCGATCACGCCGACCTTCCCGCTCCTTGGTCCGCTCGGCATGGTCCCGCTACCGAGTAAGTGGATTATCGAGTTCGGCGAACCCATCTATACCGACGAGTTCCCCGAAGGCGCCGCTGACGATCCGATGCTCGTGTTCAACCTGACCGACCAGGTGCGTGAGTCCATTCAGCAAAGCCTGTACCGCCTGCTCGTTCAGCGCCGTTCCGTCTTCCTCTAGTACTGCTTGTCTTGCGCGTAGTTCTCGAGACCGTTTGTACACACAAGCGGACTTGAGCTCCGCTCGACATTTTGTTATCTCGGTAGACCTTGATTGAAGAGCGTCTGAGACGTATCTGAGCAGGAGCCCCGGAGGCCGGTGCCAAGGACTAATTGGTCGACGAGGACTGGAGCCGGGGCTTACTCATTCTCGTTCTCGCTTCATTCAGCGAGTGAACGGTCGGGATCCGTTGAGGGATCACTGCCTGCATTGCGGTTCTTGAAGTCTCTTGTTCGGTGACAAAACGCAGCAACTATCAAGACATAGATGAACCCGATGGTTGTTTCGTCGATGACTGCAATCACATGTTGACTATTACCTAGCGGCAGCGGCGAATTGAGCGCGTAGGCGTTTGGCTGTGAAGACTGATCCGGCGGCAACACCAGCGGCAAGGCCAAGGGTTGCTGCGGCAGGCACGCCGAGCTTGAGGGCGAGTCGTCGGGACCGGTAATCACGGATCTGCCAGCCCTTGGTGCGGGCGTATTCGCGTAGTTCGCGGTCGGGGTTGATGGCGACGGGGTTGCCTACTAGAGACAGCATGGGAATGTCGTTGGCGGAATCGGAGTAGGCCGAGCACCGACGCAGGTCCAGGCCCTGCTCTTCTGCGATGGCCCGCACAGCTTCGGCTTTGGCCTCTTTGTGCATGGGTGGTCCGACCAGCTTGCCGGTGTAGATGCCGTCCTTCACTTCCGAGACGGTGCCGAGAGCACCGGTAAGCCCCAGACGTTCGGCGATGACTTCGGCTACCTCGATGGGGGTGGCGGACACGATCCAGACGCGTTGGCCGACGTCCAAGTGAGACTGGGCGATTGCCAGTGTTCCTGGCCACAGCTTGTCGACCATGTATTCCTCGAAGACGCTGTCACCGATGGCGCGCATTTGTTCGACACTGCGGCCTTTGACGATGGACAGCCCGTTTTCGATGATTTTCGCCATGTCTTCGAGGTCTTCAGTACCGCTGGCCATGAACTTGGCTTGTTTCCAGGCGAAGTCCGCCATATCGCGGGTGCTGAGCACCTTGGCTTTGGCTAGCCCACGCGCGAGGGCAAAACTGCTGGCTCCCCGCATGATGGTGTTGTCCACATCGAAGAATGCGGCCGCAGTTCCATCAATTTCCGCTGCGGCAAACTGCCCGGTGGATGTCATCGGCGGCGAGAGTGGCCCTGTGCGGGCGCGATCCTCCACGGCAACCACGTCATCTGGCTGCGACTCGGTGGGGACAGATTCACTCATCCGCTCACCCTAATGTGAAACACCTGTGGGAGACTCCCCGCGTGGGAGCCAACCTTGCAGACCTCGTACGTGAGGCGGCAGCAACGCGGCCAAACGTGCCAGCCGTCGTCTCGCAGGACCGCACGACGACCTGGTCAGAACTCGACCGCCTCGTTCACGCCGTTGCCGGTGGTTTGACCGCGCGCCGAATGGAACGCGGAGACCGTGTCGCGATTGTGCTGGGCAACAGCATCGAGTTCATCAGCAGCTACTTCGGGATTTTGCGTGCCGGCATGGTGGCGGTCCCGATGAACACTTCCTACACCGCAACCGAGATTGAGAACCTGCTGCGTTCCTCGGGGGCCCGGTTGGTCATCACCGATAGCGCCAGTGCCAAGAATGTTCGAGATGCGGCTGCCGGTATTTCGGTCGTTGAGGTAGGCACAGACGATTGGCGACGATTGACGGTGGGATCTACTCCACCACCGACTGAGGAGACCGACCCAGAGTCGCTTGCTGTTCTGATCTACACCGCAGGAACTTCTGGTGACCCCAAGGGCGCGATGTTGACGCATCGAGCGTTGACCGCGAACCTCGACCAGATTTTGGAACTCAAAGATCCGGCTGCGCTATTGCCGGACGATTCGGTTCTCATCGTGCTGCCGATGTTCCATATCTACGCACTGAACGCAGCTCTGGGAATGGTGGTCCGCCAGGGTGCCACTGCCGTGATCGCCGAGCGTTTCGACCCCATTGGAACCGCTGAATTGATCAAACGTCACAAGGTCACATTGGTGGCCGGGGCGCCCGCGATGTATGTCGCGTGGTCGGCGCTGTCCAACATCGCGGACTACTTGGCGGACGTTCGGATGTTGCAATGCGGTGCTGCACCTTTGCCGGTTTCTGTCGCCCAAGAGTTCGCCACCAAGGGTCTGCCGATTTGGGTTGGTTATGGAATGACCGAAGCCTCACCGGTCATCAGCACCACCTTGACCACAGGCCGAGCCAAGCTGGGTTCGGTTGGTCAGCCCATTCCTGGTGTTGAGATCCGCTTGGTTGATGAAGAAGGCAACGAGGTTCGTGACGGAGATCCGGGCGAGATCGTCGTCAAGGGTGCCAACCTGTTCTCCGGCTACTGGCCACATGGTGAAGATGGGCCTGACGATGATGGTTGGTTCCCCACGGGCGATGTTGCCGTGGCGGATGCCGATGGGGACTTGCAGTTGGTTGACCGTCGTAGCGAGTTGATTCTGGTTTCTGGGTTCAACGTGTATCCACGGGAGATCGAGCAAGCAATCGGTACCCATCCGGAGATTGACTCCATCGCAGTGCTCGGAGTTCCACATCCGGCGACGGGTGAAGCAGTCAAGGCGCTGGTAGTGCTCACTGCTGGATCGTCGCTGACACCAGAAGCAATCGTTGAATATGCCGGGACTCGTCTGGCACGTTTCAAGACTCCGACCATCGTGGATGTGGTGGATGAACTACCGCGTTCAGTGACCGGGAAGATCATGAAGGGCGCATTGCGCGCGATGCAGATCCCCATGGTGGCAAGTTCGGATGAGTTATATGCCGCGGCAGATCGGGTCCGCGCGGCCGAACAGGCTGATGCCGATCAAGCGGCCAGTCAGCAACCGACGGAATCAGCAGGACCGGAAGCCTCCGACGACAACGAGCAATCGAACCAAGAGTGAGTGCTCGCGTCACTCTGATCGGCAAGCCGGACTGCCACCTATGTGAGCAGGCGGCCATCGTGATCGCGTCAGTCTGCGATGAACTCGACGTTGAGTGGGAACAGTTGTCGATCCTGGACGATCCTTCGCTCGCCGATGAATATTGGGAGCAGATCCCGGTCACGCTGGTGGACGGCAAACCGCACGACATCTATCGCGTGAACCCAGAGCGTTTACGGTCTGCACTCGCGACGATGTAACCAGCCCCGTTAGTTGGACTGCTCGGCTAAGCACTGTGGACACGCACCCACAGCGCATGTTCTTTCCATGATGCTGTGCTGTAGCAACTGAGATACGCGATCAACATTTGCGGCATTTATTAGATATGCCGTACATTTGTACGTACACATGGAGGTACTGATGGCGGCGACTGCGCGGCTGGAATTTCGGGTGACACCTGAGGACAGGGCAGTGATTGAGCGTGCTGCCCAGTTGGCCGGTGAACCCGTTACTGCGTTTGCGCGTACTGCAGCAGAGGAGCGGGCGCAGCGAATCGTTCGTGAACATGATGCGGCAACGACGGTGCCAGCAGAGTTCTTCGATGAACTCATTGCGGCACTGGACGAACCGCCTCAGACCAGCCCAGCTCTGGTGAAGGCAGCGAAGCGCCTGAACAAGACTGTCATCCGTGGCTGAGAGATTTCGATCTCAGCGCTTTGATCCGGACCGCCACGATGTCAGTAGTTTTTCCTGCGGAGAGCCAGAGCTAGACGCCTGGTTGCGTGAACAGGCTCATGGCGCTTCCCGACGTGGCACCGCGCTGACATGGGTGTGGATTGATGGCGATGAGTGCATCGTGGGCTATTACGCACTTGTTGCATCCAAAGTGGTGCGTGCCCAGGTGCCTTCTCGTATCGGCCGTGGTGGACCGGAGGAAATTCCTGCGGTGATGCTGGCGCGGCTTGCTTTATCGGAACATCTTCATGGTCGCGGGTTGGGGCCGGTATTGGTTGCGGATGCGCTCGAACGAGTCGTTGTTGCCACGCGAACAGTGGCTGCACGAGTGATCGTTGTCGATGCATTGTCCGAATCAGTCGCTGGGTTCTATGAGCACTTGGATTTCCGGCGCATCCCGGGAAGCCTCCGTCTCGTTCGCAAGATTTCTGATGTGGAAGCTGACCTGCGAAAGGGTTGATGTCCAGAAAGTGGACGTTATTTCGGAGGGTTTGTGCACTCGTGCACAAGCTCGGCTTATCCTCTTTAGGTGACAGTTCGGCGGAGCATTCCTGATGCAACGGTTGCTCGCCTCCCCATTTACCACCGGGTGCTGACTGGGTTGGTCGATTCCGGGGTGACCACTGTGTCCTCGGAGGAACTTGCGGCGGACTCTGGGGTGAACAGCGCAATGCTGCGCAAGGACCTCTCTCATCTGGGTTCGTACGGAACCCGCGGCGTCGGTTATGACGTGGATTTGCTCGTTTACCAAATTGCGCGCGAGTTGGGAATCACCAGCGAATGGCCGGTTGTCATCGCTGGAGTGGGAAACCTCGGCCGCGCATTGGCGAACTACGGGGGATTCGATTCCCGCGGATTCCGCATCGTTGGTCTACTCGATGCCGACCCTCAGGTCGTCGGACGAACTTTTGGGCGAGGAGCCCGCGCACAGATCGTGCATGACCTATCCGACCTGGAACAAGTTGTCGCTGATGGTCAACCGGCAATCGGAGTTATCGCTGTTCCCGCAGAATCGGCCCAGTCAGTCTGTGATCGGTTCACTGCGGCCGGGGTGTCCAGCATCCTCAACTTCGCGCCGGTGGAACTCGTCGTCGCGGACAGTGTGGAAGTGCGCAAAGTCGATCTGGCTACCGAACTGCAGATTCTTGCTTTCCATGAACAACAACGCCGTCAGCGCACCGATCGAGAACTCATCGATGTCACCGATGCGAACTTGGCCGGGGTCGGTGATCGCACATGAGCCTGCTGCTCGTAGGTGTCAGTCATCGCACCGCCGACGTTGGAGTGCTGGATCGAATCGCCGCCCAAACCGGGTCTGCCGAGCAAGTTTGTGCTGACGTTGCAGCCAGCCCATTCGTTGCAGAGTCGATGGTGATCAGCACCTGCAACCGGCTGGAAGTTCTAGCCGACGTTTCCCGCTTTCACGGTGCCGTCACCGACATCACGGCAGTGATCGCCAAACACAGTGGCTTCACCGTCGAACAACTCGCCCCACATCTATACGTCCACTTTGAGGACGGAGCTATCTCGCACTTGTTCACCGTGGTCAGCGGCTTGGACTCGATGATCGTGGGCGAACAACAAATCCTGGGGCAAGTTCGTTCCGCGCTCGGCGCAGCTCAAGACAACGGTCACGCGGGCCGGGCACTCAACGATGTAGGCCAGACTGCGCTGCGCGTCGGCAAACGCGTCCATAGCGATACCGGTATCGATCGGCACGGTGCATCTGTTGTTTCGGTTGCCTTGGATGAGGCAGTTCGCGTGATTGATGACCTTGCTGGTCGATCCGCGCTGGTCATCGGGGCAGGTGCAATGAGTGCACTGGCTTTGCAGACCCTGGACGAACGCGGTGCCGATCAGTTGTATGTCGCCAACCGCACCTTCGAATCGGCTGAACGGGCCGCGATCAGTGTCGGAGCATTACCGGTCGAGCTATCACGTATTGACGGATTGCTGACCGAGGTTGATGTGGTGGTGACTGCAACTGGCGCCACCGGACACGTCCTGACTTACGAACAAGTGGAACGTGCCGCTACCGCTCGATCTGGCCGACCACTCGTCGTGGTTGATCTGGCATTGCCATTGGATACCGACCCAGCCATTTCTGCCTTGCCTGGGGTATTTCGAGTCGACTTGTCCGACCTGGCCAGCGCTCCCGGAGCGGAAGCATCACAGGACGATTTGGCTGCTGCCCGCGCCATCGTCTCGGCTGAAGTCGCCGAGTTCTTATCTATCCAAGCCGCGCAGAAAGTCGAACCGATTGTGGTGTCGCTACGCGCCCGTGCTGATGCGGTCGTTGATGCGCAACTACAGCGTTTGCGATTAAAACTCCCCACTGCTGATCCAGCGGTGATCGCTGCCGTCGAACAGACATTGCGACGAACCGTCTCCACTCTGCTGCACACCCCAACCGTCCGGATGAAGCAGTTCGCTTCTGATCCGGAAGGACAGCGATACGCCGAAGCGCTCAACACTTTGTTCGACCTCGATCAGGCAGCAATCGATGCAGTGTCCGCCGCAGATACCCCCGATCTCGACGACCCGGTCTTTCCGGGGGTCAACGACTAATGCCCACCGATCCACAAGCTGCCCGGACGATCCGGGTGGCCACTCGTCGCTCGCCCCTGGCCACTGCTCAAGCGGGGCAATTCGCGCATGCACTTGCTGGACGAATCGGTCATCCCGTTGAGTTATTGCCCGTCACCACCACCGGGGATGTCGACACCACGACTGCATTAACGGACCTGGGTGGAGTCGGCGTATTCGTCGGTGCAGTGCGCGATGCTCTGCGTGATGGTCG
>JBDHZU010000036.1:0-15146 GCA_039812085.1 Candidatus Nanopelagicales bacterium
AATCTTTCTTGCGGGTGCTTCGCGCGAACGAGATGATCATTTATGGAATGATCATCTTTTACCAATGGATGTACCCCGATTGGCTGTCGTGGTTTGCGCAATTCTTTGGCCGTTGGGCCGGGGCTACGCTTGACGGGTGGTTGAACCCAAGCGAGTCGCCGTTGTCACCCTTGGCTGTGCTCGAAATGAAGTCGATTCGGACGAATTGGCGGGACGGCTAGACGAACATGGGTGGCAGCTCGTTGAGGATGCCGATGAGGCCGATGCTGTCGTCGTCAATACCTGCGGCTTCATCGAAGCGGCTAAGAAAGACTCAATCGACACCATCCTTGCGCTGAAGGGTGACGGTTCAGACGGTCCAACGGTGGTAGCCGTTGGTTGCCTAGCGGAGCGGTACGGCGAAGAGTTGTCCGACGCATTGCCAGAAGCCGATGGTGTGTTGGGTTTTGATTCCTACCCAGATATCGCCACGCATCTGCAGAGCATTGTGTCCGGTCAAGCTCCGCATCCGCACACCCCGCAGGACAGGCGAAAACTTCTCCCGTTGTCTCCGTCTGATCGGCAGTCTGCAGGTGGCGAAGTTCCCGGCCATTCCTCACATCGCCACCGATTAGCAACCGGTCCGGTCGAGTCTGTGAAGATCGCATCTGGTTGTGATCGGCGCTGCAGTTTCTGCGCTATCCCCAGTTTCCGTGGCTCCTTCCTTTCTCGCCGACCACACGATGTTCTGTCCGAGGCACGTGATCTGGTCGACCAAGGAGTACGGGAACTGCATTTGGTGAGCGAGAACTCCACGTCCTACGGCAAGGACCTGGGCGATATGCGATTGCTGGACACCCTGCTGACCGAACTGGCCAACGTGCATGAGGACTTGCGGATCCGAGTGGCATACCTGCAGCCGGCAGAGATTCGCCCGGCGTTGTTATCGGCGATGATCCAAACTCCACAGGTCGCCAACTACTTCGATTTATCGTTCCAACATGCCAGCCCTACGGTGCTTCGTCGTATGCGGCGCTTTGGTGGGCACGACGACTTCCTGGATCTCGTCGATCGGATCCGAGCAGGTGCGCCGGAGGCGGGGATTCGGACCAACTTCATCGTCGGCTTTCCAGGTGAAACCGAAGAAGATCTCGACACTCTGATTTCTTTTGTCGAGTCTGCCCAGCTCGATGCCATCGGGGTATTCGGGTACTCCGATGAAGACGGTACGGAAGCTGTGCAATTGGAAGGCCATCTGGATACCGCAGAGATTGCTGCTCGTGTTGATGCAGTCAGTGGATTCTGTGAACGAGTTGTTGCTCGTCGGGCGCAGCAGCGTGTCGGTTCTGAGGTCCACGTTTTGATCGAACGGATCGAGCAGGATGGGACGGTCGTCGGGCGGGCAGAGCATCAGGGCCCAGAGGATGGCGAGGTATCGGTCGAACTGGTCACGAACGTTGGCATCGGTGACCTGGTTCGTGCCAGGGTTCAGCAGACGGCGGGGGTGGACCTGCACGCAGTGGAGGTGAGATAGGTGGAGCTCCCCACGCCAAGCCAGGCATGGCAGCGGCTGCAGCCCAAGATCGATCCCATCACGCATGCGGTAACCAGCGATCGCCTCTGGAACTTGCCCAACGAGTTGACGATGCTTCGTTGCGTCCTCGTTATTCCTTTCGGTTGGTTGCTGTTCGTTCACGGTCACAACACAACTGCGCGCTATCTTGCGGCAGCACTGTTCGTTGTTGCCTCGATTACTGACTTCCTCGATGGCGCGATTGCGCGCAAACGAAATCTCGTCACCTCATTCGGCAAGATCGCCGACCCAATTGCGGATAAGGCCCTGACCGGAGTGGCACTCATCGGTCTGTCCGTCTTGGGCGAACTTCCATGGTGGGTCACGATCGTCATGCTGGCGCGAGAAATCGGCGTCACCCTGATCCGGTTCTGGGTCATTCGCCATGGTGTGATCTCTGCCAGCCGAGGCGGCAAGGCGAAAACTGTCTTCCAGATCATGGCGATCTTCTTCTATCTGCTGCCGGTCGGCGGATTCATCCACGGCATTGGGGTGGTCGCGATGGCCATCGCCCTGGCTTTGGCCATATTCACCGGAATCGACTACTTCTTGCGTGCGCTGCACCTGCGACAGACCTCCGAACGAGCTGCACAAAAGAGGGCGGCGAAGGCTGCCCGATCGGCTCGGGTGAGCGATGGCTGATGCAGTGGATGAACTCGGACAGATCCTGCGCGAACGTGGGTTAACCGTGGCTGTTGCCGAGTCTTTGACCGGTGGGGGAGTCAGCGAGGTCTTAACCCGTCCACCAGGCGCATCGGATTACTTCGTCGGTTCGGTGGTGGCCTATGCCACTCGACTTAAGGCTGAACTGTTGGCCGTTGATGAGGCTCTACTTGCTGAGGAAGGTCCCGTCCATCCGGATGTGGCGGCTCAACTTGCCGACGGCGTGCGGCAGTTATGCCAGGCGGATATCGGTCTCAGCACCACCGGGGTCGCTGGGCCTAGTGAACAAAATGGCACCCCGGTGGGAACCGTCTTTGTTGCGGTCAGTCTGGCTGAACAAGGAATCGTCGTGGCCCAGCCAGAAGTTAGTGGAGATCGCGATTCGATTCGTCAGCAATCAATCGAGGCTGTGATTGAACTGGCTTTGGCAGTTCTGCGGCAGAATCCACCGGCGTGAACTGAGTCAATGTGTTGGTGATGCTGCCCACGGGAATGCATTCACTCGATCCAGTGTTGACAATCGCAAGGTAAATGCCTGTCTCGCGTTATGTACGTACATCGTGTTCACGTGCTGTGGGGCAGTAGCGTGGGGGTCAGTGAAATTCACGAGGGACAAGGAGCGTGACGATGATTGTTCTTCGCAGTGTCATCGGTAGCGAACTTCGCAAGCACCGGCTCGGGCAGGGACGAACCCTGCGCGATGTCTCTGCCTCTGCCCGGGTGTCCCTCGGCTATCTCTCCGAGGTGGAACGCGGACAGAAGGAAGCCAGTAGCGAATTGCTTGCGGCAATCTGTGGAGCGTTGGATGTTCCGCTGTCACAGGTTTTGCAGTCGGTGAGCAGCGAGGTTGCCAAGGATGAGGGCACCGACCTGGGCCGCGAATTGGTGTCAGTCAACTAACGAGTTCAGCGGAACTTAAGCGGCAATTCGAGGTCGCGATAGACCGCGAGCCACACAGTACGAGTGTCTTCTCCTGCTGTCAGAGCCTGTTCGACAGTGCGTCCATCGAGTTCGGTCAGCACATGGTCTTTGGCCCATGAGCGCGCGTAGTCCTCACCAACTGCTTGTTCAAGGCGTTCCCAGAAGTCAGTGAGTTTCACACCGGCACAGTAGCTGGTACGGAATCGGTGGTTGGTCGTCAAGACAAGCTGCCTACAGTCATTTTCCACCCATCTGAAATCTGGCGTGTCGTAACGCGCATTCGAACAAGTGTTCGGTCTAGGGTGTGGGTACTTCAGTGAGAAGCGAGTTGTCCAGAACGAGTTGTCCACAGACTGCGTGAGTGTTTGAGGCGCGTTGTCAGGGCTGCTCCCTAGGTTTCAGTTTCACCAACACGGGATCGACAGGAAGGCAGCCCCATGGCTAAGAGCACGGCAGAACGCGCGAGTAATCGAGATGGCGCGCTTGATACAGCGCTTGCGCAGATTGAACGACAGTTCGGAAAAGGCTCAGTCATGCGGCTGGGTGAGGATTCTCGCCCACCGGTCGAGGTCATCCCGACAGGTGCCATCGCCTTGGATGTCGCCCTGGGAATCGGCGGTCTTCCGCGCGGACGCATCGTTGAGATTTACGGCCCGGAATCCTCCGGCAAGACGACGGTTGCCTTGCACGCGATTGCATCAGCTCAGGCTGCAGGAGGTACTGCGGCATTCATTGACGCAGAGCACGCGTTGGACCCGGAATACGCAGCCAAGCTAGGTGTCGATATCGACGCCCTGCTGGTCAGCCAGCCGGATACAGGTGAGCAGGCGCTTGAGATTGCGGACATGCTGGTTCGCTCTGGCGCAATCGACATCATCGTCATCGACTCTGTTGCGGCCTTGGTGCCCAAGGCGGAGATCGAGGGAGATATGGGCGATAGTCACGTTGGCCTTCAGGCACGACTGATGAGCCAGGCGCTACGCAAGATGACTGGCGCGATCAGCGGTTCTGGAACAACGGCAATCTTCATCAACCAGCTTCGCGAAAAGATCGGTGTGATGTTCGGTAGCCCGGAAACCACGACCGGCGGCAAGGCATTGAAGTTCTACGCTTCCGTCCGACTTGACGTGCGTCGTATCGAAACGTTGAAGGATGGAACGGAGCCGGTTGGTTCGCGTACCCGCGTGAAGATCGTCAAGAACAAGATGGCCCCACCCTTTAAGCAGGCTGAGTTCGACATCGTCTACGGAGAAGGCATCTCTCGAGAGGGCAGCCTGATCGACATGGGCGTCGAACATAGCTTCGTGCGTAAGTCAGGTGCGTGGTACACCTACGAAGGCGACCAGCTCGGTCAAGGCAAAGAGAACTCTCGTAACTTCTTGCGAGACAACCCAGACCTGGCCAATGAGTTAGAGAAGCGCATCAAGGAGAAGCTCGGTATCGGTGCTCAACTCGATGCCCCTGCTGAGGACTATGTGGTGTTGCCGAATGAAGACGCCGGACCGCTCGGCTAAGCGAGAACCTGTCTGGCCGGATGATCCAGCAGCGGCATATGAGAAAGCTTTCAATACCGCCCTGCGATCGCTGACCGCCGCTAGTCGGACGCGCCACCAAGTCGAACAACTCCTTGTTCGTCGTGGTGCTCCGGCGGTGGTCATCGACCGAGTGTTGGATCGTCTGATGGAAGTGGGATTGCTCAATGACGTGGAGTTTGCCCGGCGCTGGGCAAACTCCCGATCGAACAGTCGGGCAGCATCACGGCGGGTGCTGAGGATGGAACTGTCGCGTAAGGGCATCTCGTCCGCTGACATCGATATCGCGTTGGCGGATATTGATGCTGATGACGAACATTGCGCGGCAGCAGACTTGGTATCGCGCAAACTGGCGTCGAGCACTGTGGATCTGACAGACCATCAGCAACGATTGAAACTGCGGCAGCGAATGGTCAACATGCTGATGCGTCGTGGTCATTCACCAACGATCGCTATCGGAATCGTGGACGACGTATTACTGCAGAGAACCGAACATAGTTCGGGTGCCGACCAGGACGACGAGGCTTTCTCGTTACCCTAATTTGGTGAGTTCCCCAACCCGCACCTATGACGTCCGAACCTACGGATGTCAGATGAACGTGCACGATTCCGAGCGCATCGCCGGTCTGCTCACCGAGGCTGGCTACGTTCCTGCTGAATCAGAATCCGTCGCTGACGTGATTGTGTTCAACACCTGCGCGGTTCGGGAGAACGCAGATAACCGGCTTTACGGCAATCTCGGCCACCTCCGACCAGTCAAGGATGCGAACCCGGAGATGCAGATTGCGGTCGGGGGCTGTCTGGCACAGAAGGATCGGCAAGAGATCACTCGCCGAGCACCGTGGGTCGATGTTGTCTTTGGCACTCACAACGTGGGATCACTGCCGGTGTTGTTGGAGCGAGCCCGAGTCCAGCAAGAGTCTCAAGTGGAGATCGTGGAAGCGCTTGAACATTTCCCTTCCACATTGCCCGCCAAGCGCGATTCGGAGTTTTCCGCTTGGGTGTCAGTCTCAGTGGGGTGCAACAACACCTGCACTTTCTGCATCGTGCCGAGCCTGCGTGGCAAAGAGAAGGATCGTCGCCCGGGGGATGTCCTTGCCGAAGTCGAAGCATTGGTGGCAGACGGGGTCTGCGAGATCACCTTGCTGGGGCAAAATGTCAATGCATATGGCGTGGAGTTTGGAGATCGCCAAGCATTCGCCAAGTTGCTTCGTGCATGCGGAGAGATCGACGGGCTCGAACGAGTGCGTTTCACCAGTCCGCATCCGCGTGATTTCACCGATGACGTGATCGCCGCGATGGCGGAAACTCCCAACGTCATGCCGCAGCTACATATGCCGTTGCAGTCCGGGTCGGACTCAGTTCTGCAACGGATGCGCCGCAGTTACCGTTCGGATCGCTTCTTGAACATTCTGGACAAGGTCCGCGAACAGATTCCTCACGCTGCCATCACAACGGACATCATCGTTGGTTTCCCGGGTGAGACTGAAGAAGAGTTCCAGGCCACACTCGATGTGGTGCAGCGAGCCCGATTCTCTGGCGCATTCACTTTCATCTATTCACCGCGTCCCGGCACGCCTGCCGCGACTATGCCAGATCAGATTGATCCGAAGGTGATCTCGAATCGTTACGACCGACTCGTCACGTTGGTTAATGACATCGCCTGGGAAGAGAACAAACAGTTCGTGGGGCAAAAGCTAGAAATCTTGATGAGTAACGACAGCGGTCGCAAGGATGCTGATGCGCATCGCCGGTCAGGTCGGGCACGAGATAACCGCCTGGTGCATCTGGGCAATGTGGGAGACCACGTGCAACCGGGCGATTTGGTGTCCGCCACCGTGACCTATGCGGCACCGCATCACTTGGTGGCCGACTCCGATGTCACCGTCCTACGGAAACGTCCGGAACGTGCAGAGTCGTGTGGGACGCCGGCATCGGGATCCACTTTGCTGGCGATTCCGACCATTCCGGTGCGCGCCTAGTCAGTGGTCCAGGCACCGACGAGATACAGCACGCCGTACGGGTCAGCAGTGCTGAACGGGGTTGATACCCAGGTTCTGTTATCTGCTTGCAGGAGCTCGGCCATGGTGGGCCACACGGAGCGGCCAGCGACCAGTAGCTGCGATGCGAGATCCTGATCAAGCTCCTTGAGAGCAAGAAGATCCACTGTGCTCAATGCCGCCAACACGGCATCGTCAAACATGACGGCAGAAGGATGCTCGTGTCCGGGAGCTTGCGGGCTTCGGCACGCGCTTGCGTCTCCCATCGCGATGACGACGACTGGCAACGATCCATCGCTTATGTCCTGAATACGCTGAACAACAGCGAGTTGTTGAGCTTGCGTTGCGTTGGCAGGTAGCTCGATCAGGATGGGATTGGTATCCGTGACGCGACTCAAGAGATACCGACCGACCTCGTGGCCGAGATCGTCCCCCACGATGACTGGCAGACAATTCGTACTGATCAGTGAGGCGAGGATGGCATCCGTTGCTTCGCGTATCCCGTCGGTCTCGGGTGCGGCTGCTTGCGCAAGGTCAGGGATCAAGACGGGAGCAGTCGGAAGGAACGCGATGGACGACAACACGCCTCGACGTTACCTCTGCACTGCTGCGAGCAGGTGACTGCCGGACAATGAACTTATGACCACATCGCAGTTGCCACCCATGGTGGCGATCGTCGGGCCCACAGCCGTGGGTAAGACGGAACTGTCGTTGCGGGTTGCGCAGGAGCTGGATGGAGAAATCATCAATGCCGATTCCATGCAGTTCTACCGAGGGATGGACATCGGTACCGCCAAACTTCCGGTTGATCAACGCCGAGGTATTCCGCATCACCTGATTGATATATGGGATATCGATGAGGCGGCTTCAGTTGCCGTGTTTGCCGACCTGGCTCGAACAGCTATCGATCACGTTGCGAGTCGAGGCAAGCTCCCGATCCTGGTCGGGGGGAGCGGGCTGTACGTCACGGCGGTGACGGACGGAATCACTTTCCCCGGGACAGATGATGCAATTCGTGCTCATTGGGAGGAACAACTCGAACAGCAGGGGCCCCATGCGTTACATGCGGTGTTAGCGCAACAAGATCCCCAAGCGGCAGCAGCGATCCTTCCCGGCAATGGTCGCCGCATCGTTCGGGCCTTGGAGGTCATCGAACTGACGGGTGAACCTTTCGTCGCCCGTCTTCCCGATTCGAATCCGAGCCCCCAGGTCGTAATGATCGGATTAGATGCCGATCGAGATGTCGTTGATGACCGGATTGAGCAACGGGTCAATTACATGTGGCAGGACGGACTCGTCGATGAGGTGCGCCAGCTTGCTGCTCACGGATTGGCAGAAGCACCGACAGCCTCGCGAGCAATTGGTTATCGCCAACTGCTGGATACCTGGTCGCAGGGACGGACTGAGAACAGCGCGAAGGAAGCGATTGTGGTGGCCACTCGACGGTTCTCACGCAAACAGCGAGCGTGGTATCGCCAGCGTGCTGAAGTCCGATGGCATGACGGCGGGGATCTCACTGATGGGGGAGAACGCATGCTGAATCACGCCCTTGCTGATGCTGCTTCACTCCTCCAGCAGGAGAACTGACCGATTTCGTGACGATGACTCGAATGTGCCGAACTGCGTAGGCTGGCCTTATGTCCACGGCACGTCAACCCGCGATTTCTGTCGCAAAGGGTCATGGCACACAAAACGATTTCGTCATCGTGGACGACCCGATGGGTGAATGGGAACTCACCGATCAGGCAGTGCAGGCGTTGTGCGATCGACGAGCCGGAATTGGCGGGGATGGAATACTGCGGCTCGTTCAAGTGGAGCACAGTCCAGAAGCGCAACAACTGACTCGGGATACCGATACCGACGCCCAATGGTTCATGGACTACCGCAATGCTGATGGGTCGATTGCCAGTATGTGTGGCAATGGTGCTCGGGTATTTGTTCGGGCTCTGCATGAGCAAGGCCGGGTGTCGACTTCAGGCCACATCGTTACCCGCGGGGGAGTCCGATCATTCACCGTCAATGACGATGACTCGATCACTGTGGAACTTGGGGAAGCGGTCGAAGGCCCGGCAGGTGACGATCCCGTCGTTCGCGTGGGGGCGACAGATATTGCCGCTACTGCGTGGTGGTTGCCCAATCCGCATGCTGTCGTTTTTGTCGATGATCTTGCCCAAGTTGGTGACTTGTTGACTGCGCCTACGGTGATGGCGAATGGTCGCTTCCCCAATGGGCAGAACGTTGAATTCGTGGTTGACGATACGGACGAATCCACCGGCGAACTTGCTGTGCATATGAGAGTCCATGAACGCGGTGTGGGAGAAACCCGCTCATGTGGAACAGGTGCGGCGGCGGCTGCGTTAGCGACGCGCCATCGACATGGAGTCACTAATGCAGGTTCGGTTCAGGTCGATGTTCCTGGTGGGCGCCTGACCGTGTTGGTGGACGAGGCTGGTGTGGTGAGCTTGCAAGGCCCGGCGGAGATTGTTGCTCGCGGCACGATCGACCAGAACTGGTGGGACAGCCATGGACATCGTTGACGGCTTTGACGTCGATGACGATCAGGCATACGCCGCACGAGTCAAACGTGCAGTGGGAGTTCTTGGCGGAGCCCATTTCGTGTCACCGCAGGTTAAACAGTTGGGTAAAGATCTTGGCCTGCGTGGATGGCCCACCTATTTTGCGCAGCGTTGCGCAGTGCTCGGTTCTGTGCCAGCGGATGTGGTGGCGTCGGTCTGTGGGTTCTTTCCTTACGACCGGGTGAGTGATTCCTGGAGTGCAGTCAGCGAGATTGACATTGATGTCGCGGTTGAGGCTTCTGCCCAGGCCATCGCAGACTGGGGTCGGGAACGTTTGGTTGGGGCGGTCGATCTGGAGGAGTTGGCCACGATTGCCGAGGAAGTCATCGATCGGGCCAGCCCAGTAGGTGCGCCGCTGTTTGCCGGTTGGCGAACAATCGAGCGGCCATCCGATGATGCGGGTCGAGCAGCCCTTGCGCTGATGACCCTGCGGGAGTTGCGGGGTGGACTGCATTTGGCTGCCGTGTTGTCCTGTGGAGTGCATCCCCGCGAAGCAGTGCTCCACGGTGGAGGGGTTGACCACGCGACCTTCTACGGCTGGAGAGACACCCAGATCGAGCCGTCCCGTCTCCAATTGGTGACGGCGGGAATGGCCGAGGCCGAACGCCGGACAGACAAGATGGCCGGGCGCAGTTGGTCCACGATCGATTTGGGTAAGCGTGCTCAGTTCGCTTCGCTATTAGATGCCCTGCACGATCATGTGCGAGATGCCGCGCATGAGTGAATCGAATGATGTCGTGGATGATCAGAACGATCTCCTCGACGCAATCGGGGATAGCGATATTTCCGACCGTGACGCGCTGCGCCGGGTCAGCAGTCTGTCGACCGAGCTGGAAGACATCAGTGAAGTCGAATATCGCCAGTTGCGACTTGAACGAGTTGTTCTGGTGGGGGTCTGGACATCGGGTACGGCTAAGCAGGCCGAGGAGTCACTGACTGAACTTGCCAGACTCGCAGAGACAGCCGGTTCAGAAGTCCTCGAAGGAGTTATTCAACGACGAGCTAAGCCAGATGCCGCCACGTTTATCGGATCAGGTAAGGCCAATGAGTTACGTGGAATCGTCGCCTCGCTAGGGGCGGACACGGTCATCTGTGATGGAGAGCTGACTCCTGGCCAACTGCAGCAATTAGAGAAAGCCGTCGGGGTGAAAGTCGTTGATCGCACGTGGCTGATCTTGGATATTTTCGCCCAACATGCACGTAGCCGAGAAGGTAAAGCACAGGTCGATCTGGCTCAGTTGTCATACATGATGCCGCGCTTGCGCGGTTGGGGTGAGGCGATGAGTCGGCAAGCGGGCGGTATCGGTACCCGTGGTCCTGGCGAAACCAAAATCGAGACCGATCGGCGCCGCATCCGTACCCGCATGGCCAAGCTGCGAAAAGAGATCGCTGCCATGCAGACCGCGCGGGATGTCTCTCGTAAAGCGCGTCGCGCCTCGCAGCTGCCCAGTGTGGCCATCGTTGGGTATACGAACGCAGGCAAGTCCAGTCTGCTGAATCGACTGACGAAGGCAGGTGTCCTGGTTCAGGACGAGTTATTCGCGACGGTGGATCCGACAGTTCGCCGCGCTCGTGTGCCATCTGGCCGTGAGTTCACGCTGTCTGACACAGTCGGATTCGTCCGTCACCTGCCCCACCAAATAGTTGAAGCATTCCGATCGACGTTGGAAGAGTCCCGAGACGCGGATCTGTTGCTGCACGTCGTGGACGGATCGGCGGAGAACCCCGAGGACCAAATCACCGCAGTCCGACAAGTGCTCAGCGAAGTCGATGCCGACAGTGTTCGAGAATTGTTGGTCATCAACAAGTCCGACATCACTCCCGCAGAGACACTGGCCGCGTTACGCCGCAATCACAAACACGTCGTGGCTGTTTCTGCCCGGACGGGCCAGGGCATCGACGATCTCCTCGAAGCGATCGAAGCTGACCTTCCGCGGCCATCGGTCGAACTGCACGCAGTCATTCCTTACGGCCGTGACGAGCTAGTTGCCCAGTTGCATCGAGAAGGAGAGATCCTCGAACTTGTCCATGAGGAAGCAGGAACGAGGGTGCATGCGCGGACGGATCCCGTACTTGCCGCTGAGCTCAAGCCCTTCCGAACAGACGAAGTCGAAGCGCCAGTAGCCGAGTAGCCTTTCGCAAGATTTTGGTCTTGGTATGGCCTCGAACTTTGGTAAGAGCTAGACCTTTCTCAGGACTGAGACGACCTTGCCCAGAATCGTGGCGTTATCGCCAGGAATCGGTTCGTACGCCGGGTTATGTGGCATCAGCCAGGTATGGCCATCCCGTTTCTTGAGGGTTTTCACTGTTGCTTCGTCATCAAGTAGCGCGGCGACGATTTCTCCTGGCTCAGCGGTGTTCTGCTGACGGATGACGACGAAGTCGCCATCGCAAATTGCAGCATCAACCATGGAATCGCCCTTGACCTTGAGCAGGAAGAGTTCTCCATTGCCCGTGATTTCTCGGGGGAGAGGGAAGACCGCTTCAACCGCTTGTTCGGCGAGGATTGGCCCACCAGCAGCGATCTGCCCCACGAGGGGAACGAATGCTGCCGAACTCACCGTGTCTGTGGTGACACCCAGATCTCCTGCAGCCACAGTTCGGGCTTCGTCGTGACGGTCGTGTAGATGTGAGCTGCTATCGGGATGCCGAACTTCGATTGCCCGGGGGCGGTTGGGATCGCGTCGGAGATACCCCTTGTTTTCCAGTACTCGTAGTTGATGAGCAACGCTTGATGGGCTGGTCAGGCCAACGGCCTCACCGATTTCGCGAACTGAGGGTGGGTAGCCGCGTGACTCCACCGCTTCGCTGATGACCGCCAGGATCTTCTGTTGTCGTCCGGACAAGCCTGTACTGGTATCGCGGTCGGAGATGTCCGTGACAGTGGCGCCAGAGTCGTTTGCCTTTGCCGAGCGGGAATGACTCGATTCCTTGGTAGCCATAGCTGCCTCCTGTATGACGTGCAACCAGTCGCCATCACGTGTTGATGGGTGCTGATCACCGTAGCGATGAATCACACTCTAATCAAACATATGTTCGATTTCGTGTCGACAACCGAGCAGAAGTGGTGCTACCAATAGAACAGACGTTCGATCGAACAGATGTTCGGTTAGATGTTTGGCCGGTTGAAAACAGCGTCACCTGCACTGTCAGACCGGTCGGACAGTGTTCGTCTCAGTTCAGCAAAGAGTCGAAGACAGAAGGCACGGTGAGGGCAATGGCCGCAATAACAATCGCACCAAAGTGGCACGCAGAATCGTTTGATCGGAGTGCTTCTCGGCAGAGAACTCCGCGGCAGGCAGTGCGTCGGTCAACGGGGTCATCGGTAGCGCGGACTCGTGCGCTTGCTGTTGGCATCCTGGTGGCGGCGGCATTGGCCGTGTTGTCGTTGCTCCCCGGCAGTGCAGATGCGTCAAACCCAACAATGGGCGAGAGTGCGCCTCGGTTGGTCACCACTGTTCACTACGGAGACAGTCTCTGGTCAATCGCGCAGCGCACGATGCCCGGCGACGTTCGCGCGAACGTGGAGCGTCTTGCGTCCGCTAATCGGTTGTCGCAGCGTGAGCTGCAGGTTGGGCAGCAGCTCGTTATCCCGAGATAACGCTGAGTATTTGGATGGTTACATCCCGACACGCCGAGTCTGACGAGCTGATTGTGGGAGCCGTTGTGGGGATTCACCTGCAGATATACCGAAAACAAGATCATTTGAAGAACTCGGCTTCGCGAAATACCTGAGGAATATTGGGCGTGACGCTACGGTTCCCCTACATGTAGTACTACATCGGTGTAATTCGTCCACAGATTGTGGTTCTACATACACAGGTTTTCCGCACATGCTCCACAAGTAGAGGGTTCAATCCAGCTTTTTCTGGCGGGATTGGCGCTCTCATCGGTTGAAACGAGAGGTGATTTCAGGTGCATTGCCCTTACTGCCGCCATGACAACTCTCGCGTGATTGATAGTCGAACTGCTGAAGACGGAGCAGCGATTCGTCGTCGGCGTGTGTGTCCTGAATGTTCGCAACGCTTCACCACCTTGGAAACCGCATCACTACAGGTCGTGAAGCGCAGTGGGGTAGTCGAACCTTTCAGCCGCTCCAAGGTGACGTCTGGAGTGCGCAAAGCATGCCAAGGCCGCCCGGTCAGTGAGGACGACTTAGCTCTCCTCGCTCAGCAGGTGGAAGAAGCAGTGCGCGCACAAGGCAATCCTGAGGTTCCCGCGCATGAGGTCGGATTAGCGATCCTGGGCCCATTGCGGTGTCTGGACGAGGTCGCTTATCTGCGTTTCGCCTCCGTTTACCGAAGCTTCGACAGCCTGGAAGATTTCGAGGCTGAGATTTCCCTCCTCCGGGTCGAGCGTGACCAGGACGTTCGGGTAATCGACCTGAAGGAAAGCACCACCGAATTAACCCCCCTATCTGAGTAAGACGTTTAACCGCAGGCAAGAGTGAGCAAATAGTGAAGAGGAGAAAGTAATGGCTGATGCAGTCGACGACCCCCGCGTCGGTGCTGACCCGGCAGGTCATGGCACGGTGCCAGACGCCCGAACAAACCGTCGCGAGGCGGGCACGAAGAAGCCGGAGGTTTCTGTGCAGCACAAGGGCTTGACCATTGATCGCCTCTACACGACTCCAGGCGTGCATCCCTATGACCAGGTCGAGTGGGAGCGTCGGGACGTTGTCCAGACCAACTGGAAGACCGGTGAGACGGTCTTCGAGCAGCGTGGAGTGGAGTTTCCTGCCACCTGGTCGGTTAATGCATCCACCATCGTCACAACCAAGTACTTCCGTGGTGCCGTGGGTAGTCCAGAGCGCGAGCAGAGCCTCAAGCAGCTCATCGACCGCGTGGTGCTGACGTACGTGAAGGCAGGTCGCGAGAACGGTTACTTCGCCACCGGTGCCGACGCAGACGTGTTCGAGCATGAACTGACCTGGATGTTGCTCAACCAGGTGTTCTCGTTCAACTCTCCGGTGTGGTTCAACGTGGGGACGAACTCGCCGCAACAAGTCTCTGCCTGCTTCATCCTCGCGGTGGACGACACTATGGATTCGATCCTGAACTGGTACCGCGAAGAAGGCTTGATCTTCAAGGGTGGTTCAGGTGCAGGCCTGAATATCTCGCGTATTCGCTCCAGTAAGGAATTGCTGCGTTCTTCCGGTGGAACCGCTTCCGGGCCGGTGTCGTTCATGCGTGGTGCAGATGCCTCCGCTGGAACCATCAAGAGCGGTGGTGCGACCCGTCGTGCCGCCAAGATGGTCGTGCTTGATGTTGACCACCCGGATATCGAAGAGTTCGTCGAGACCAAGTGGCGTGAAGAAGAGAAGATCCGTGCGCTGCGTGATGCGGGATTCGATATGGATCTCGGCGGTGCGGACATTCATTCCGTGCAGTACCAGAACGCGAACAACTCCGTTCGAGTCTCCGATGAGTTCATGCGTGCGGTTGAAGCAGGCGACGAGTTCGGTCTGCGGGCACGGACGAATGGTGAGGTCATCGAGAAGATCGATGCCGAGTCGCTGTTCGGCAAGATCACCGAAGCGGCCTGGGCATGCGCCGATCCGGGTATCCAGTACGACGACACCATCAACGATTGGCACACCAATCCGGAGACTGGCCGGATCACGGCGAGTAACCCGTGCTCGGAATACATGAGCCTGGATAACTCTTCCTGCAACCTCGCCAGCCTGAACCTGTTGAAGTTCCTCAAGGACGACGACACGTTTGATGCCGAGACCTTCAAGAAGGCCGTCGAGTTCGTCATCACCGCGATGGATATCTCGATTTGCTTTGCGGACTTCCCAACCGAACCGATCGGTGACACGACTCGTGCATACCGCCAGCTCGGTATCGGTTACGCAAACCTTGGTGCGCTGCTGATGGCGTGCGGTCTGGCTTACGACTCT
>JBDHZU010000037.1:0-14812 GCA_039812085.1 Candidatus Nanopelagicales bacterium
TTTGCGCATCTCGACCGAGACGTTCACTTCCTCATGGAGCGTGAACGTGCTCGGCGTGACGATTAGCGATTGCTAGGAGCTCATCAAGTCAGGGCGAGGCGGATGCCGGTCGTCATGCACGTTGACCATGGCATGTGCCGCCATTACGAGGTAGCTCCACATTTCGTCATCAAGTTCTGGGGCTAACGCTCGCTTATCCAGTGCGGAACGCATGTGGGACAACCAAATGTCACGGGCTTCTTCGGTGATCTCGAACGGTTGGTGACGCATGCGTAGGCGTGGATGACCTCGTTGGTCGGAGTAGGTGGTCGGACCGCCCCAATACTGTTCGAGGAACAGGCGCAATCGATCTTCTGCCGGACCGAGATCTGCTTCGGGATACATCGGACGAAGCCGGTCGTCGTCGGCTACTTCGAGGTAGAAGTCATGCACAAAAGCAGCAAAGAATTCGGCACCACCGAACTTGGTGTACCAGGTCTCTTCCGCTTCGGCGGTGGGGTCATCGGTGCTCATTGCATCCCACCCTACGGCTTGAGTGGTCCGCTGCCGTAAGTGCGTGGTTGCCCATCACCGGGTGCAGGTGGCGATGAGGTTTGGGGTCCACTGGCCGGCGAATCATCTGGTTGTGGCGGCATTGCCGGTACTCGGATTCCTGCCCGATCGAAGGTGAGCTTGAGGCGTTCGCGAATCAGTCGTGTGACCGAGTTCTGTTGCTCGGGTGCGGCCTTAGCCGTCACTCGAATCGTGACGTACTCATTGGTCACGGACTCCACGCCAGCGAACTGCATCCGACCCAGCAGCATCTCGTCATAGCTAGTGTCGGCGTCCAAATCGTCGGCCACGGCGTTGACCAAGTTGCGGACCTTCTCCAGATCCTCGTTGTACGCAATCGGAATATCGACCACGGCCATCGTCCATCCCTGGGAGCGGTTGGCTACGCGAATGATCTCGCCGTTGCGCAGGTACCAGACCACTCCTGACATATCGCGGACACGGGTAATACGCAGTGTGGTGTCTTCGACCACTCCCACGACCGGCCCGAAGTCGACCACATCGCCGATTCCGTATTGGTCTTCCAGGACGAGGAAGATGCCGGATAAGTAGTCCTTCACCAGGCTTTGTGCGCCGAAACCAAGGGCGACCCCGACCACACCGGCGCTGGCCAGCAAGGGTGTGATGTTGATGTTCAACTGCGCCAGGATCAGCAGAATGCCTACTGCGGCGATGATTGCCGTTGTCACTGACCGGAGCAGAGACGAGATTGCTTCGGCGCGCTGGCGCCGTCGTTGGGTGAGGAGCACTTGCTGCAGATCAGTGGTGTTCTGCGAACGGCGTGCCACTGACTCGCGACTGGTCGTGGCTTTGGAGACGAGCCGATTTGTCACTCGCTTGATCAGGTGCGTGGTGACCAGCCAGGCCACCACGCAACACAGCACGATGATGGCGATGGTGAGCGGTAGGCCGACTAACCAGTGCTGCCAGCCGTCCTTCTCTCCGGTGACGTCGCTGTTGAACAGTGAACCGGTACTCAGTAGTTGGGGTGCATGCAATGCAGCGGGAGTAATCGCCACGGGGTGATCGCCTACCTGTTTTGATCAGTCGTTCGGTGGTTCTTACGTCCGACGGGGCGCATGGCCCAGCGAGGCAGAAAAGAATGCCAATACGTCGGAAGACAGTTCCACGCTACGCGATACCGATCGGGCGCCATGACCGGTGTCCGACTCCGAGCGCAGCAAGATGGGAGCTTGTTCGAGGGATGCCGTCGTTGCGTGTTGCAGCGCGGCACACATTTTGCGGGCGTGCATGGGGTCGACTCGGGTGTCGTGTCCAAAGACGGTGAACAAGGTGGTGGGGTAGGCGACGCCGGGGTGAACCTGGTGATATGGCGAGTACGACCAGAGCCACTCGAACTCGTCTGGCATGCGAGCAGATCCGTACTCCACGTTCCAGGTCGCGCCCAGTCCGGTTGCCTCGTAGCGGACCATGTCGAGCAAGGGAGCCGAGCAGTGGACAGCCTTCATCAGGTCAGGTTCTTGGGTCATCACCGCACCCACGAGCAGACCGCCGTTTGACCCCCCACTAATGGCGAGGCGATCAGAGGTCGTCCACCCGTTGTCGATCAGCCAGTGGGCGCAGGAACGGAAGTCGTCGAAGACGTTCTGTTTGTTGCCCAACATTCCTGCGCGATGCCAGTCTTCGCCTTCCTCTGAACCACCGCGCAGGCAGGCGATGGCATAGGCGCCACCGGAGGACACCCACGCCAGAATCGAAGCGGAATACGCCGGATGCATCGAAACGCCGAAGCCGCCGTATCCGTATAAGACGGTCGGGAGATTGAGTGGTTCCTGCTCGCGCTGAGCTTTACTTCCGCGGGGAAGCAGCAGGATCAGCTGCACCTGCGTTCCGTCCCGGCTGGTCACCGTTTGCATCGTGGCTTCGATTGGTGGCACTTCCACAAATCCTGGCGGATACGCCTCGACTTCGAGGGTTTCGGCGACGGCATCCCACTTCATGATTCGAGGCACAGTTGCCGAGTCGGTGTACATGAACCAGACCTCATGTCCACCCTCGGGTCGTTCGACTAGTCCGCCGATACTGCCGATTCCTGGAAGTTCGACAGTGCCGATCTGGCGGCCGCTGGCCAAATCGTGAACCGTGAGTTCGGCCACGGCATGACGGGTCCAACTCACCAACAAAATGGGGGCAATGAGTTCGTCATCATCCAAGATCGCGTAGTCCGTCATGACGGCTTCATCGTCTTCGGCGATCAAATCCACCCAATGTTCGGACGACCATTGACCCGGCAAGGTGGTGGCCAGTCGTCCACGGTGTGCATTCAGGTCGGTGAACACGTACACCCGACCATCTCGGCCGAACCTGATCCCGGTCTGGGCATCTTGCCCCGCTTGGACTGTTTGCAGGTCTGGTGATTCTGGGGAACCACTGCTCAGATCGGCAACAAACAAGTCATTACGAGGCGCAGTGCCCTCGCTGGCAGAGATCGTCAGCCAGCGCCCATCCCAACTCACGCCGCTACCGAAGTATTCGGTATGACGACGATGCTCACCGAAGATCATGACGTCGTCGTCAGGTTCGCTGCCTACTTTGTGCAACCACACCCGACGGTGAAACTGTTCTTCACCAGCAGGAAGTTCCTCTGGTGGAAGCCGACGGATGTAGTAGTAAGCGTCACCTCCACGCAACCAACCAATCGAGGAATACCGTGCTCGATCGATAGGGCCTTCCACGGTTTCGCCAGTGATGACATCCATGACGTAGACGTTGGATTCCTCATTGCCTCCCACCGACAGTTGGTAGGCCAGGAGGTTGCCCTCTTTGCTTGGTTGCCACGAGTCGAGAGTGGACAGACCTGATGGATCAAGTGAGTTGGGATCGATTAGTACACGCCACCCATGTTCGTCAATCACATGCAGGACGGCGTGATCTTGGCCGGGATGACGCACCATTCGAAACACCCGGTCACCTCGCCAAACGGGAGGACCAACCGAACCGGCTCCCATGAACCGGTCGAGGCGTTGATGCCAGGAGTCGACGGTGTCCCATTCCTGGCGAGTCTGTGCGAACAACTCGTCTTGCGCGGCTTGCCAGCGCTGCGTGCGCGGATCGCGTGGATCCTCTAACCAGCGGTAGGGGTCGTGGACTTCAACGCCGTGCAGCACATCGGTGATGGATTCACGTTCGGCATTGGGATAGGTCGAACGTGATCCGTGTTCGACATCCTCGGGCGTCATGCCGACACCCTACGGGTCAACCAAGCGGCTGGTTGTGGAAGTGCGTTCGGGGTATGTGTCACGTCATGCTTAGTTCACCATCAGGACAGGAGAAGTCATGAGTGAGCAGTCGCCGACGCCAGAGAGCGCCGAACCCACCCCCACTGCGCCCGAATCTGCAACGCCGAGTGCTCCTGCGACCCCGCCACCTCCGCCTGCTTCCGGTGCTCCCGCTACTCCTGATGCTTCTGCCGAACCCGAGAAGCCAGCGATTAATACCGATGCCCAAGGTGTGCAGCAGGGAATGCGACCGAAGACGCCGTGGCATGCCTACATCCGTCCGATCCTGTGGTGCTTGGTGCTGCTCTATGTGGTCATCTTCGTCTTCGTCAATAACGAGCAGACCACGATCAACTTCCTGTTCGCCAAGGTCCAGATGCCGTTGTTCTTTGTGCTGTTGGGAACGACCCTGATCGGTGCGCTGTTGGGGATTCTCGCGCTGGTTCAGACCCGTCGTTCCAGTGAGCGTAAGACTCGCCTCAAGATGGCAAATCAACAAGCGAAATCACAGTGATCCATGGCGAGGATGCCCTCGCTGAACTAGCTGCTGCTTATGGAGTGGCGACTGGATATACCGATCAGCAAGGGCGCAAAGTTGCCGTCGACCCACAAGCGGTCCGGGCAGTGCTTGCGGCATTGGATGTTGATGCCTCGGATGTGGCCGCTTGCCGACGATCTCTGGTGCAGGCCACGCGACAGCAGTGGTTGACGGTTGTTGCTGCGACATTGGTTCTGCGGGAACTGGCAGCCAACGATCCTGCACCGGCATATGAGAGCCAGATTCGAGTGCCACGCGGTGCTGCCATCGGACTGAAATTGATCTGTGAGGACGGTTCCCAACGATCCGACTTGGGCGCAGACATCGATGTCATCGCGGAACATGTGATTGATGGCGTACACATCGAAGAGCGGCGGCTACTCATCCCGCGATCGGTGCCGTTGGGTTGGCACCAGTTGCAGGTCATGGTGGACGGTGAATTGACGACCTCGACGGTTGTGGTCTCGCCTCGACGGTTGGAATGGCCGAAGCGTCTTGGTGGGCGAGCGAGTGGTCTTGCGGTTCAGTTGTATTCCGTCCGGTCGGAAAACTCGTGGGGTACCGGAGACTTGGGGGACTTGGCCGATCTCGCCAATTGGTTCGGTCGCACCTGGGGTCTTGACTACATCCTGGTCAATCCGATGCACGCGGCAGCACCAACGGTTCCGATGGAACCGTCGCCCTACTTACCGGTTACTCGACGGTATGCGAATCCGATCTATATCCATATTGAGTCGATTCCAGAATTTGCTCAGCTCCCTGCCGATGAATTGATGCAGGTCGTACACGCGGGTCAAAGTGTCAAGAGTGCGAATCACACCAGTGAACTGCTTGACCGAGATCGGGTGTGGCAAGCCAAAGACGTTGCCTTACGAATGATTCACGCGCACGGTTTGAGTCCAGCGCGCGAACTACAGTTCCGTGACTACTGCGTGCAAGAAGGGGATGGCCTGGAGTCGTTCGCGCTGTGGTGCGCACTGGCGGTCAAGCACGGCGCGTTATGGACCGAATGGCCAACCGAACTACAAGACCCGACTTCACCGCAAGTGGCGCGCATCGCTCAGGAGCTAGCTGACGAGGTCGACTACTTCAAGTGGCTTCAATGGCTGATCGATGAGCAGATGGCCAATGCCACAGAGGTGGCCCGTGAAGCTGGGATGCAGATCGGAATCATGCATGACCTGGCAGTTGGGGTGCACCGATTCGGTGCAGACAGTTGGACTGAACGAGATGTCTTGGCTGCTGGGATCACGGTCGGGGCTCCACCCGACCACTACAACCAGTTGGGGCAGAACTGGAACCAGCCACCTCGACGTCCGGATCGGCTCGCGCAAACCGGCTATGCCGCATGGCGAGAGATGTTGCAGACCTTGCTCCGGCACTCAGGTGGCCTACGGATTGACCATGTCTTAGGACTGTTCCGGCAGTGGTGGATTCCAGCGGGAAACTCAGCCAAGGATGGAACCTACGTTCGCTTCGACCATGAAGCGATGGTGGACATCCTTGTCCTCGAGGCCCATCGAATGGGTGCGCTTGTGGTGGGGGAAGACTTGGGAACCGTCGAGCCGTGGGTCCGAGATGTCTTGGCTGATCGTGGAATCCTCGGTACCAGCATCTTGTGGTTTGAACGCGCTGGTGAAAAACCAATTCCGCCAGAGAAGTGGCGTTCAGACGTGATGGCATCAGTGACCGTGCACGACCTGCCTCCCAGTCAGGGTTACCTCGCCGGTGATCACGTGACGCTTCGCCATGAACTGGGACTGTTGACCGATTCGTTGGAGACCGAACAGCAGCGACATGAAGGGGAAATCGCTGGTTGGAAGCAGTTACTCACGACCCGTGGACTCCTCCGAGACGGAGCGTCCGATGATGAAGTTGTGGTTGCTGCTCATCGGTTGCTCGCCGCCAGTGGAGCACGCTTGATCGCTGCCAGCCTGCCGGATTTAGTGGGTGAACGTGCGATTCAGAACCAGCCAGGAACCGATAAGGAATATCCCAACTGGCAGGTCCCTCTGTGTGATGAACGCGGTGAGCCCGTACTCATCGAAGACCTCCCTGAGATGCCCCGTTTGGCGCAGATCATGAACGCGATGGGTGCGCAGGTGCAGCAGCGTGGCGACCAGCAGCGGTAAATTCAAGGGATGAGCGCACTGCAGGCATTCTTGCTATTCGTGGCGACGCCACTGACAATCGCCGGAATCGCCGCCCTGATCATCCTCGGGCCGGGTTGGACTCGTGCCGGTCGATACCGGCCAGGAGACGACTGGAATTACGACCCACTCGTCATTCATCCGTCCTTCAGCGGAGATGTGAAGCAGGCCTTGACCCAGTCGGCGACGGGTGTACTCGGTTCGGCTGTTGCGCAAAACGCACAAGCTGGCATGAGCGAAGGAGGATCCAGTGCTCGTTGGTGACGAAGTGACGGAACCTTTTACGACCGCTCAGCTCGCTTCGCTGGAGCGAACCTTGGCCGATGCGCAGCAACGGACTGGTTTGGAGTTTGCGGTGTACGTCGGTCAGCTTGAAGCGGGCCGAGGTTCAGCGGTGGACATCGCTCGAGAAATGCCCGATCCAGACAATTCCGTTCTGGTCGCGGTCGACCCGGCAGAGCGCACGTTGGAAATCGTGACTGGGCACCAGGCCAAAGAACGAATTGACGATCAGACGTGTGAGCTCGCAAGTTTGACAATGAGTTCGCGGTTCGCCATTGGGGACCTCGTTGCTGGCCTACGCGATGGAGTTACCCAACTGGCCGATCACGCGAACGGTCCCCGTTAGCTCAGGCTTCGTCAGCGTCCGCCTTTTGGCAGTGCAGGCTGCGCGCCACACCATCGATTGCCTCGTCAATGATTCGTCGGGCACCTGCGGGTAGGTCGGGATTGTCGGCGAGGAACCCAGTGGCCCGTTCCACGGTGGCTGGTTCCACCAGGAGATATGGGAACAATCCCGTGACGATCTGCTGAGCCATCTCAGGCGTGCGTTGGGTCCACGACGACACGATCGAGTCGTAGTACTGCTCGACGTGGTCCCGTAGGAGGTGTCGATGCCCAGGAACCATGATTCCGCCGATGGTCGAACCCAACAGATGATTGGGCAAGTCGTGATTGGTCAGCGCTTCTCTCCATGCCAGATCCTTGGCCTGCGCGCTCGGACGAGCGGCACGTGCAAACTGCGCATGCCGTAGACCACTTGCGGTGTTGTCGTTGGCGAGCTCAGCATCAATGTCGGCATCTGAGGCACGTCCATTGATCACCAGAGTGTCCAGCAGGCTCCATCGAAGGTCGGTATCAATCGTGACGCCATCCACTTGCTGGCTGCCGTCCAACAAGCTGGCAACGGCATCTACCTGTGAGTCGGTGCTCGCCGAAGAGATAAAGCCGCGTAAGAACGCTAGTTGGCGATCGGTGCCGGCGGGTTCATCGTGGACGAGTTCCCACAGTGTGCTTGCCAGGGTTTGTTCGTAGGAACTGCGATGCTCGTCAGTTGCATAAAGTGAGATCGCTGAATCCAGTTGTCGCAGTACTTGCTGCACGACGCCCACATCGGACTCGGCCGGGAGTCCGGACAAAGCAAGTGCCAGGTAGTCGCCGGTACTCATTTCTCCGTCGCGGGTCATATCCCAGGCGGCTCCCCAGAGCAGTGCCCGTGGCAAAGATTCGTCGACCTCTCCGATTGATGCGATAGCAGTGGCGGTGCTGCTTTCATCGAGCCGGATCTTGGTGAACGTCAGGTCATCATCATTAAGCAGCAGCAGGTCCGGTTCAGGTTGACCGGTGAATGCGGTCACCGGTGTTTGGGAACCGGTGATGTCGATGGCCACGGTCTCTCGACGCTGCAATCGACCGTCTACTCGGTCATAGAGCCCAACCCCCATGCGGTGATCGCGCAGGGTAGGAGCGACTCCATCGGGCTTGCTTGGCGGAAGCTGTTCAATCACGACCGACTCGTAAACGCCGTCCACGACCTTCACTTGCGGCTGCATGAGGTTGACGCCGGATGTTTGCAACCACTGTGCGGACCAGTCCGATAGGTCTCGACCTGACGCTTGCGACAAGGCGCCTAACAGGTCAGTCAGACGGGTATTCGACCAGGCGTGGTCTCGGAAGTAGGAGCGCAAACCTTCGATGAACTCCGGTTCACCCACCCATGCCACCAACTGTTTGAGAGCGGATGCGCCCTTGGCGTAGGTGATTCCATCGAAGTTCACTCGCACTGCTTCAAGGTCCACCATGTCGGCGGCGATGGGGTGAGTAGAAGGAAGTTGGTCTTGTCGGTATGCCCATGCCTTGCGCTGGTTGAGGAAGGTCGTCCACGCGTCGGTGAAGCGGGTGGCGCGGGAGTTGGCCCAGTGGGCCGCCCATTCGGCAAAGGACTCGTTCAACCACAAGTCATCCCACCAATGCATGGTGACGAGATCGCCGAACCACATGTGCGCCATTTCGTGCAAGATCGTGTTGGAACGAGTCTCGTAGGCGGCGTCTGTTACCCGGGAACGGAAGACGTAGTCCTCGTAGAACGTGACGCACGCGGCGTTTTCCATCGCCCCGGCGTTGAACTCGGGGACAAAGATTTGGTCGTACTTTCCGAACGGGTAGCCGACCTTGAACTGAGACTCGAAGAACTCGAACCCTTGCTTGGTGATGGTGAAGACATCGTCGGCATCCAGGAACTCCGCCATGGACGCTCGGCAGTAGACGCCCAGCGGGTAGGTACCGAATTCGCCAGAATATTCATCGGTTTCTGCGTGATACGGCCCGGCGACTAAAGCCGTGATGTAACTCGAGATTGGGCCAGTAGGTTCGAACTGCCAGGTAGCTGTGGTGTCTGATGCTGGCGTGGATTCGGGAGTGGCCGCGTTCGACAACACACGCCAATGGTTCGGTGCAGTGACAGTGAGTTGGAACGGCGCTTTGACGCTCGGCTGCTCGAAGCAGGCATACATTCGACGAGCGTCTGCTACCTCGAACTGTGTGTACAGGTATGTCTCGTTGTCCACCGGATCAACAAAGCGGTGCAGGCCCTCACCAGAACGCATGTAACGACATTGGGCATCGACCACGACGGTGTTGTGTTCTGCCAGGTCCGCTAACTCGATGCGTGCGCCGTTGAATACCTCGGTTGGGTCCAGTTCAGTCCCGTTGAGGGTGACTGATTCGACCGAGTCGGCGATGAGGTCCACCCAGGTATTCGCACCGGGGGTTGCCGCGAAAGTCACTGTCGTGATCGAACGAAACAACGCAGCCGTTTGTGGACCATGCGCGGTGGAAAGATCTAGTTCGACGGAATAGGTGACATCACTGACGATGTCCGCTCGTTGGTCGCATTCGGCCCGGCTGAGGTTTTCGATCGAAGACATGGCTGGGACACTATCCGGCATGACGGTTGTATGGATTGTGTTGGGCGCAGTACTTATCGGACTGGTCGCCGTGGTCTGTTACGGATTCTTCGTCATCCGGCCTCGGATGCGCTCCCAAGTCGAGCATGCATCCGAGGGTTTGGCCCGAGAACTGCACGGACGACAACCGTTGTTGAGTGCAGCCGCAAGCTGCTCTCCGGTGGATGGCTTCGATAAAGACGGGTTGGCTGGAGTCGGAGCATTAGCAATGACAGATGAAGCCGTGGTCTTCGTCAACGGCACTTCTCAGGTGTCTTTGGTGATCGCTCGATCGTCAATTACCGAGGCTTCACCCGCGAGCAAGGCGCAGAACCGGGCAGCGCGTGGCGTGCCATCCCTGGTGGTTCGTTGGCAACCACGTGAGAACGATCCGTCGACTGCGGCCGTAGCGTTCGCGGTTGGCCAGGATGTCAATGAGTGGGTTATGCGGTTGTCCACGAGACAATCCCCGTTGTGACTGTCGGACTAATCGCGGGACTGCTGACCGCGCTTTGCTACGGAGTGGCTTCCATCCTGCAGTCAGGAGCGGCCACTTCTTCGCCACGCACCGCCGGCGAAGTGTCGGGCAAGGGCATCGTCACGGTCGTCACCAAACTGCCATACCTGCTGGGTTTAGCGATCGATGGAGTGGGCTTCATCCTTGGCTTGGTCGCGGTGCAGTACCTGCCACTGTTCTTGGCCGAATCACTCTTCGCTGCCAGCGTCGGTGTGACCGCTGTCTTGGCCGTCATCTTCCTGAAGTTGTCGTTGACTCGGATGGAGATCATCGCGCTAGTGGGACTCATGTTCGGTCTCATGCTGTTGGCGATCTCAGCCCGACCAGACCAGGCCAAGCCGATCCCGGATTGGGCCGACTGGCTGCTTCTCGGGATTGCGGTGCTGTCTGCCTTGGCGGCTGTTGTTGTGCCGAAGCTGTCTGAACATCGACTTGGTCCAGCGCTGGCGCTGGTTGCCGGTTTGGCCTATGCCGGAGTGGGCGTCTCGGCCCGAGAACTGCGAGTTCCCGACCCGTGGTGGATGTTGCCAACCGAACCACTGGTCTGGGCCATCATCATCTTCGGGGTTGTCGGGACAGCGATGTTCGCGGCTGCTCTGCAGCACTCGGCTGTGACCACGGTCAGCGCCATCGTGTTCGGGTTAGAGACCACGCTGCCAGCCGTCGTCGGATTGCTGTTTCTTGGTGACGAAGCGCGGCACGGGTTCTTTGCGGTCGCGTTATTGGGATTTGTCATCTGTCTGATGTCCGCCATTGCATTGGCGAACAAAGGTGAACTCCCTGAGGCCGGAAGCGATGAAGCCGTAGGTGACCTCGAACCTGCAGCCGAGTAGTCGTTACTCGTTGACGAGCACGATCTTTCCGTAAGCCTGCCGGTTGGTGATCAGATCCAGGGCGTCAGTAAGACCCGTCATGGGCAATTCCTCGCTGATCACCGGCTTGTACTTGCCCTGTTCGTAGAGAGAGTTGATTTCCTCTTGCTGCTGGGCCACAAGCTCCGGACGCTGGAACTGGTAGTTGGTGAAGAAGAACCCCTGCACTGACATGTTCTTGTTCAGAATCATGTGTCCCTTGATCTCGGGGATCCGCCCGGAGGCAAACCCGATCACGATGAGGCGTCCTTCAAAGTTGATGCAGTGGGTGCTGGCATCGAATGCATCACCCCCGACAGGGTCGTAGATGACGTCAGCGCCGCGTCCTTTGGTGAGGTCTTTGACGCGAGCAGCGATGTCTTCGTTCTGCCAGTCGATGACGTGATCAGCGCCGGTATCGGTACAGACCTGCATGTCACGATCCCCGGTTGCGGTGGCGATCACTGTCGCGCCATGTGCTTTGCCCACTTGGATGGCGGCTGTTCCCACTCCACCTGCACCACCATGAACGAGCAAGGTCTCACCTTCTTGCAGTTTCGCTCGATACGTGATGGCCATATGAGAAGTGAGGTAGATGATGCGCATGGCGGCACCATCGACCGACGTGATGGTGTCGGGCAGTTCCGAAGTCATGGAATCCATGACGGCCATTCGGGTTCCGAAGGCTCCGAGTCCGGTAGCGACAATGCGGTCGCCCACCTTGTGTCGTGAGGCTTCGCCAGCCTCAACCACAGTGCCCACTGCTTCGATGCCTGGGGTAAAAGGCAGCGGAGGCTTGATCTGGTACTCGCCTTGAATGAACAAGATGTCGGGAAAGTTCACACCTGCTGCATGGACATCAATGAGGCATGAATCTGGCGTGATCAACGCAGGGTCGGGGGCTTCTCGCCAGTTCAGAGCATCTTGATAAGGCAGAAAATCTTCCACCATCCATGCCTGCATTGTGTGCCTCCGAGAGTTGTGCGATCAGGTGATGAGCCGGACCAATGTTGGCGGTACTGCTTGGTGCGATGCGCGGTATGCCGTGTCGTTCGGAGTAGGTCTGACAAGTTGATCAGGCAAACGTAGGTAAGGCATCGCTTACAGGTGGCTAGCGTCCATCCACGTGCAATAGGGTCGAAGCGTTCAACAACCCCCAACTCATGTGGAGGTGCCGGATGGCACTGGAAGACGAAGACATCACGACTGAAGGTGGCGCTGGCGAAGGCGTCGCCGACGGTGGAGCGAACCCTGGTGGTCACGATGGTGGTGCCGACGGCACTGCTGATGGTGGCGCTGGTCACGACGGCGGTGCTGATGGCGGTGCCGACGGAGGTGCTGGAAACGACGGTGGAGCTGACGGTTCCGCTGGTGGCGAAGGCACGGCTGACGGTGGAGCGAACCCCGGTGGCCATGACGGTGGTGCTGATGGCGCTGCTGGCGAAGACGAGGGTACGGCCGACGGTGGAGCGAACCCTGGTGGTCACGATGGTGGTGCCGACGGTGCTGCTGATGGTGGCGCTGGCGCTGATGGCGGTGCCGACGGTGGCGCTGATGGCGGCGCTGACCAGCTTGCCTAAGGTCGCGATCTATTAGTGAGTAACACTCAAATGCGCGAGAGCGGGTCGGAGCAGATCATTCGACCCGCTCTTGCGCGTTGTCTTGATATTGATCCCGAAGATTTTGCGACCAACGTGTGGTCGATTGGCCCGCACGTCAGTCATGTAGACGATGACTTTGCCGACTTGTTTAGTCAGCAAGCTGTTGATGAATTGGTGAGCACTCACGGTCTGCGTACGCCCTTTGCTCGGATGGCGAATCAAGGCAAGCTTGTTAGCGAGTCCTCCTACACAGGCTCGACCGGATCGGGTGCCGGTGTTCCCGACCAACTGATCGACGACAAGGTATTCCGGTATTTCTCCGATGGCGCCAGCCTGGTGTTGCAGGGTCTGCACCGTACGTGGCGTCCGCTTCGCTTGTTCTCCGATCAGCTCGCGCTTGATCTTGGCCATCCGATCCAGATCAATGCCTACATCACTCCGCCGCAATCGCAAGGGTTCGCCTCGCACCATGACACCCATGACGTATTCGTCATTCAGATTGCGGGCACTAAACAGTGGCGGATCCATCGACCGGTCATCACTGATCCGACTGCCGATCAGACTTTTGACACCGTCAAGCCTCAGATCGCCAAAGCCGCCGAGCAGGAACCATTCCTGGACACTCGACTTGAATGTGGCGATGTGCTGTACCTACCGCGTGGCTGGATCCACTCGGCGACTGCCGACGGAGAGGTGTCCATCCATCTGACCATTGGTATCCATCAGTTCACGCGGATGGATGTGCTTCGTCGAGCCATCAATCAGTTGGCTCAGTCCGAGGAGTTCCGCGCAAGTTTGCCGATCGGAGCGGGAACGTCGCCACGTTCTTTGGACGATGAGGTCGCCCGAACCTTGAAAGATGTCGCGGCAACCATCGAGTCGGTTTCCGTACCGACCCTGTCAGACAACATCGCGCGAAACTTCCGTCGCCAGACAAGGCCGGAACCCATCGGTCCACTTGAACAGCTTGCGGCTGTCCGTGGTTTGACTCCAGAGGGGCAACTGCGACTACGTCGTGGTCTCGTCGCGACCGTCAGTGAGCTAGAGGACGGACGCATCCGACTTATCTGTGGTGCGCGACGACTCACTATGCCGTCGCAGTGTCGTGCTGCGCTGGACCAGTTTGCGACTGGCGAGGTATTAACGGTGGGTCGGTTGCCAGAACTGGATGAGGCGGATTCGTTGACTCTGTCGCGACGTCTGCTGTCTGAAGCGGTCGCGGTGATTGTTGATGACCCAAGCTGACGGATTTCGGTGCAGTCTTGCCTCGCGTGCGCGAGGCGATTCCATGGTGGGTACTGCTTCCCCTGCTCGGCAATGGTTGTTGATTGAGGTTCCCGGTCGATGGGGTCCGCGCGTATTGGCCGATGCGCCACTTCCACCGGAGACGATTGCTGCGTTGGAGCAACTGTCACGACAGATCGGAGCGCGGGTCCAGTTGATTCGTCGGCCAGGTCGTCAGCACGAGACATCTGACTCTCAGCGGCTGGCATTTGTCGACTCCCGACCTGGTCGTGAGTCTGTCAGGTGGGCGTCATTTGTCGATCACGATCAACTCGTTCGACGGGTTCGCAGTATCGCGGATGGGCAGATCAACGATCCAGAACACGGATGGGGTGTAGCTTCACCGAGCCCGCTCTATTTGGTGTGTACGCATGGACGCCACGATCAATGCTGTGCAGTCTCTGGGCGACCGGTGGCTGCGCAGTTTGCTGCGAACCGTCCCGTGGAAACGTGGGAGTGCAGTCATCTCGGGGGCGATCGATTCGCGGCCAACTGTGTAGTGCTGCCACACGGGATCTACTACGGACGAGTCGACGCCCTGGATGCATTGGCGATCATCGCGGCAACCGATGCGGGCAAGGTAGTTCGGCACCAGCTACGTGGGCGAAGCTGCTACTCGCCCGTCGAGCAAGCGGCCTGGGCGGCACTCAACGACGAGTTTGGGAATGACGACATCGACGGGGTCACGCCTACTGAAACTGTCCAGCAGAACAACCGTCACTGGACGGTGAGTGCACAACTGGCGGATGGGCGGGAAGTCCAGGTTGATGTGCAGTCGGGGGAGTCTGACCCCATTCGGGCAACCTGCTCACACCTTGATCCGGTCCCGATGCGAATTTTGGCTGGTCAGAATCCG
>JBDHZU010000038.1:0-14627 GCA_039812085.1 Candidatus Nanopelagicales bacterium
CCTCCTACCGGCGGCAGGTCGTGGTGATGACCGCACCGCATATCGGCAATACGGGCATCAACGACGAGGACGAAGAATCCCGCCAAATCTGGGTTGCCGGATTCGTCGTGCGTGATCCTTCCCGGATCACCAGCAACTGGCGTTCACAGCGCAGCCTGGATGACGAACTGCAGCGGTGGGGAGTCGTCGGAGTTGGTGATGTCGATACTCGTGCCATCACCCGACACCTGCGTGATGCCGGTGCCATGCGCGTTGGATTGTTTACTGCTGATGCTGCTGATGCTGACTTGGCTGATCTGGTCGCGGCTGTCAATGAACAAGACGGCATGCTCGGGGCCGACCTCACGTCCGAAGTCACCACTACGCAGCCGTACACCATCGAGGCGCAAGGAACCGAACGGTTCCATGTGGTCGCCGTTGACCTGGGGATCAAGGCAATGACCCCGCAACGGATGGCACAACGGGGAATGCGTGTAACCGTGGTTCCGGCCACGATCAGCTACGAACAAATTGCGGCCCTGAACCCGGACGGATTGTTCTTGTCCAACGGCCCCGGAGACCCCGCCACTGCCGAACACGCGGTTGGGCTTGTACGGGAGGCGCTCACCAATGACCTGCCGGTATTCGGTATCTGCTTCGGCAACCAGATTCTTGGACGCGCATTGGGTTTCGGCACATACAAGCTGCAGTTTGGACATCGCGGGATCAACCAACCAGTGATGGATCTGACCACTGGCAGGGTAGAGATCACTGCCCAGAATCACGGATTCGCCGTCGATGCGGCCCCTGGAGAAATCCTCGACACCGAGTTCGGGCGGGCGCAAGTTAGTCACCTGGGTCTCAACGACAACGTCGTGGAAGGGGTGCGCTGTTTGGACAAGCGCGCCTTCTCGGTGCAGTACCACCCAGAAGCGGCTGCTGGTCCACACGATTCGGCCTACCTGTTTGACCGATTCGCAGACCTCATGGCCGGTAGTAACGAGTTCGCGGGGGTGAACTAATGCCAAAGCGCGATGACCTCACCAGCGTCTTGGTGATCGGATCAGGGCCCATCGTGATTGGGCAAGCGTGCGAGTTCGACTACTCCGGAACGCAGGCATGTCGGGTGCTGCGAGAAGATGGCATTCGCGTCATCTTGGTGAACAGCAATCCAGCCACGATCATGACCGACCCCGAGTTCGCCGATGCCACCTACGTGGAGCCGATTACACCGGAAATTATCGAGCGGATCATCCAGCATGAACAACCGGACGCCATCCTGCCGACGCTTGGTGGACAGACAGCGCTGAACGCGGCCATGGCGTTGCACGAACAGGGAATCCTCGACAAGTACGACGTCGAATTGATCGGGGCCAAGGTCGATGCGATTGAAGCGGGGGAGAACCGCGAGAAGTTCCGCGAGGTCGTTGAGCGAATTGCGGCCACGGGACTGCCAGCCGAAAGTGCTCGCAGCGCGATCTGTCACACCTTGGACGACTGCTTTGCTGCAGTAGAGGACTTGAAGTACCCAGTCGTGGTTCGTCCCAGTTTCACCATGGGTGGTGCTGGTTCAGGTATGGCGTTCAATGCCGAGGACCTGGAGCGAATTGCCGGAGCGGGACTGGCGGCAAGTCCCACTTCTGAAGTCCTCCTAGAGGAATCCATCCTGGGATGGAAGGAATACGAACTGGAGATGATGCGTGACCGCAACGACAACGTCGTGGTCATCTGCTCCATCGAGAACGTCGATCCGGTTGGTGTGCACACGGGTGACTCGATCACTGTGGCACCAAGTCTCACCTTGACTGACCGCGAATTCCAGACCATGCGTGACGTGGGAATTGCCGTCATCCGTGAAGTTGGCGTCGATACCGGTGGCTGCAACATTCAGTTCGCCATCGACCCAGACACCGGTCGGATGATCGTGATCGAAATGAACCCTCGGGTCTCACGCTCCTCCGCGTTGGCCAGTAAGGCCACCGGGTTTCCGATTGCGAAGATCGCGGCCAAACTTGCCGTGGGCTACACGCTGGACGAGATCCCGAACGACATCACCAAAGAAACTCCAGCGGCTTTCGAACCAACGTTGGATTACGTCGTCGTCAAGGTGCCGCGATTTGCGTTCGAGAAGTTCCCAGCAGCTGATCACACGCTGACCACCACGATGAAGAGTGTCGGCGAAGCGATGGCTCTGGGCCGAAACTTCACCGAGGCGTTGCAGAAGGCGCTGCGCAGTATCGAAAAGAAGGGTGCCTCCTTCAGTTGGCCGTCCGATAAGTCGGACGTGGATGTTGCTGGCTTACTGGCAACGATGGGCACCGCCCGTGATGGTCGACTCAATGATGTTCAACTCGCCTTGTGGGCTGGGGCAACGGTCGAACAGGTCCATGAGGCAACCGACATCGATCCGTGGTTCCTCGATCAGCTTGTGCTGATTAATGACATTGCCGACGAGGTACGACAGGCGACAGAGCTCACGGTTGACCTTGCGCGATTTGCCAAGCGGCACGGCTTTTCTGACGTGCAAATTGCTGGTTTGCGGGACGACTTTGTTGACGAAGCAGCGGTACGGAATTGGCGACACGAGCAGGAACTTCGCCCGGTCTACAAGACGGTCGATACCTGTGCAGCAGAGTTTGAAGCCAAGACTCCGTACCACTACTCCAGCTACGACCAAGAAACGGAAGTCGCACCTAGGGAACGCCCAGCCGTCATCATCTTGGGCTCCGGCCCGAACCGGATCGGACAAGGTATCGAGTTCGATTACTCCTGCGTGCACGCGGCACTTGCGCTGCGCGAAGCCGGTTACGAAACCGTCATGGTCAACTGCAACCCCGAGACGGTCTCCACCGACTATGACACTTCTGATCGTCTGTACTTCGAACCGTTGACGGCCGAGGACGTATTGGAAGTCGTCCACGCTGAACAGCAAGCCGGGCCAGTTGCTGGTGTGATCTGCCAACTCGGTGGACAGACTCCATTGGGCTTGGCCCAGACCTTGAAGGACAACGGTGTCCCAGTAGTGGGAACCAGTCCAGAGGCCATCGACCTAGCCGAAGAACGCGGTGCATTCGGACGAGTTCTGGCGCAAGCGGGCCTGCTCGCACCAGCGCATGGACTGGCTAGTTCCTTTGACGAAGCCGAAGAGATCGCTCACCGGATCGGTTACCCCGTTCTCGTTCGACCCAGTTATGTATTGGGTGGTCGAGGAATGGAAATCGTCTATGACTCGTCCATGTTGGCCGACTACCTGCAACGTGCCACTGACGCCAGCCCCGAACATCCGGTGCTCGTCGACCGATTCCTCGACGATGCGATTGAGATTGACGTGGACGCTCTCTATGACGGCGAGGACATGTTCCTCGGGGGAGTGATGGAACACATCGAGGAAGCCGGGGTTCATTCCGGTGATTCCGCCTGCGCGCTGCCTCCGATCACACTGAGCAAAGCGGAAATCGAGAAGGTGCGCACCAGCACGCTGGCGATTGCCCAAGGCGTTGGAGTGCGCGGACTGCTCAACGTCCAGTACGCACTGGCGCAAGGGATTCTTTACGTCCTAGAAGCCAATCCACGTGCTTCCCGAACAGTTCCCTTTGTGTCCAAAGCGACTGGAACCTCGATGGCCAAGGCAGCAGCCCGGATCGCCCTTGGTTCGACCATTGCCGAACTCCGTAGTGAAGGTGTGCTGCCTGCGCAAGGCGATGGCGCCGACCTGCCGTTGGGGGCAGCAGTTGCAGTCAAAGAAGCAGTGCTTCCCTTTGGACGGTTCCTTGGAGTGGACACACTGTTGGGCCCGGAGATGCGCTCAACCGGAGAGGTTATGGGATTCGACTCCGAGTTCGGGACGGCATTCGCCAAGAGTCAATTAGCGGCCTACAGTCCGGGTTTGCCCACGTCTGGAACGGTATTCGTGTCCGTTGCTGATCGCGATAAACGAAGCATCATCTTCCCAGTCAAACGTCTGGCTGATTTGGGATTCACCATTGTTGCGACCGGCGGTACAGCGGCGGTCTTGCGACGACATGGAGTCAAAACCACGGAGTTGCGTAAGCACTTCATGGGGCTGGGACCGAATGGGGAACCCACCACTATCGAAGCCATCAACAATGGTGAACTCGACCTGATCATCAACACTCCCTATGGAGTGGGTGCGCGCGTCGATGGGTACGAGATTCGGACTGCCGCAGTACGTCGAGGTGTTCCGGTGATTACCACCATTCAGGGGTTGGCAGCCGCAGTGGAAGGGATCGAAGCACTGCGCAATACCGAACTGGGTGTCAAGAGCCTGCAGGATCACGCTCAGGCGCTGCAGGCACTGCGCGCTAGTGAAGTCAGCAGCGAATCGGATGTTCGGGCATGACGCGTGACACCAACGGTCCACTGCAATTCCAAGCAGAGATTCTGCATACCCGCCGAGCCGGTGACTACACCGTCATCACGTTCTCTGCCCCAGGCGCTGCCGACCGGGTACGCCCCGGTCATTTCGTTGCCGTTGGAATTGGGTCAGACCCCACTGATCCGACCGCCATGCTGTTGCGTCGCAGCTTCTCTATTCACAACACCGAGTCGGTTGGTCCCCGTGGAGGCAGCATCGACATCGTGGTCGCTCCGCACGGACCCGGCACGCGCTGGATCGTCGACCAGAAGCGGGGCGACACCATCAACGTGGTGGCCCCGCTAGGAACCCCGTTCTCTTTGCCGAAGGAACCCGTATCCACGGTGCTCGTCGGTGGGGGGTACGGATCAGCGCCGTTGTTCATGTTGGCTGACCAATTGCGGGAACGTGGTTGTCGAGTCGATCTCGTCCTGGGTGCCGCCACTCAATCAAAACTGTTCGGTGAGGTCGATGGTCGTCGTCGTGCGCATTCGCTCACGGTGACGACCGATGATGGTTCGGTCGGGGTGAAGGGCCGGGTGACCGATGTCCTGGGTGATCTCGTGGAACACAACGATTCGCAGGTCATTTACGCCTGTGGACCAATGCCGATGTTGGCAGCAATTGCCGCATTCACTGATCAGCACGGAATCGTCAGCCAGTGCGCGGTGGAAGAAGCCATGGCGTGCGGCGTGGGAGTCTGCATGACGTGTGTGCTGCCCGTCATCGGACGTGATGGCCAGACCCGAATGGTTCGTTCCTGTACCGAAGGCCCCATCTTCTTCGGTGACACGGTTCGTTGGAACGACGTGGGAACGATCCCCGCTGACGCCCTGGGTGCGCCCGTGCCAGGAGGTCACTGACATGTCCGACGCCTTGATTCGCCGAACGCAACTAACCACTCGACTGGCAAACCGAACCTTGGTCTCGCCGATCCTTACGGCATCCGGGTGCGCAGCAGCCGGGCGAGAACTGGATCGGTTCTTCGACATCACCGAGATCGGTGCCGTCGTGACCAAAAGCATCATGCTCAATCCACGCTCCGGTCGGGCCACCCCGCGGATGGCCGAAACTCCGGCAGGAATGCTCAATTCCATTGGTCTGCAAGGCCCGGGAATCGAAGAGTTCATCGCCAAAGACCTGCGTTGGCTTCGGGAACGCGGCGCACAAGTCATCGTGTCCATTGCCGGTGGTTCCACTGCCGAATTCGGAGAGATCGCTGCCCGGTTGCGCCATGAAGAAGGCATTGCCGCAATCGAAGTAAATATCTCGTGCCCAAACGTGGCCAATCGCGGACAGGTCTTTGCCTGCGATGCCGGTTCCGCCGCAGGCGTCATCCAAGCAGTGCGACGAAACACCTCAGTGCAGATGCCGATCTTCGCCAAGCTGTCGCCGGATGTGACCGACATCGTGAGCATCGCCTCATCAGTGGTCAACGCCGGAGCCGACGGTTTATCGATGATCAACACAACCCTGGGCGTTGTTATCGACACCGACACCATGCGACCAGCGTTGGCGGGGTTGACCGGGGGATTATCTGGTCCAGCTATTCGTCCTATGGCTGTGCGGTGCGTGTGGCAAGTACATGCCGCAATGCCCGAGGTACCCATTATCGGGATGGGGGGAGTGGCCACTGGTTTGGACGCGCTGCAATTCATCCTGGCTGGTGCCAGCGCCGTCAGCGTGGGAACAGCCGTTTTCCACGATCCCAGTGCGCCTGCGCGCATCCATGACGAACTGGCTGTTGCATTGGCTGCCCGTGGATTCGACAACGTTTCCGATGCGGTTGGACATGCCCACCGCCTATGGCAGGAGTCCCAACAATGACCGCAGCCCCCATCGCTGTCGCCCTCGATGCGCCCGACCTGACGACTGCCTGTCAATGGGCAGGTGAAGTGACGCCTACGGTCAGCACGCTAAAGATCGGACTGGAGTCCTACCTGCGTGACGGTCATCAAGGTGTCCATCAGGTTCGTCAACAGGCTGCTGATGGCACTGCGTTATTTCTCGACCTGAAGCTGCACGACATCCCTAATACCGTTGCTGGGGCCACTCGAAGCGTGGCCGATCTGGTGCCAGATTTCCTCACTGTTCATGCCAGCGGTGGTCCCGCCATGATCGAAGCAGCAGCCAAAGCTGCACCACAGACTCGGATCACTGCGGTCACGGTGTTGACCTCGTTATCCGAAGCCGATCTTGCAGCCATTGGGCTACAAGGCCCGGCAGAAGAAGCGGTGACTCGGTTGGCGTCCATGGCCGTGGACGCTGGTGCCCGGGCCATCGTGTGTTCGCCGCAAGAGGTTGCTGCTGTGCGCGCCTGCGTCCCTGACGACATCGTGTTGATCACCCCTGGAGTGCGTCCGGCGGGAAGCGATGTGGGCGACCAACAACGCATCGCCACACCCGAACAGGCACTAGCTGCTGGTGCAAATCTCTTGGTGATCGGACGACCCATCACAGCGGCACCTGACCGGGCTGCTGCCGCCGAACAGATCGCTGCTTCTTTGTCCGACTAAGCAAACAATCTGTTCAACTCGTCCGGTGATGTCGGCTGGACTCTGCTACGTTCACCAAACGTGACACTGCCTGCGCTGACCGCCGAACAACGAGCCGAAGCGACCGCCCGAGCGACTGCTGCTCGACAAGCGCGTGCCCGCATCCGAACTGCAATTCGGGAATCCCACATGACCATGTCCGAGGTTATTGCTGCGGCGGCTCACGACGAAGCCATTGCCAAACTCAAGGTGGCATCTCTACTGGAAGCAGTACCGGGCATCGGCAAAACCAAAGCCGCCACGATCATGGAGCGTCTCGACATCGCTGCCAGCCGTCGTATCCGTGGACTTGGCCACCATCAGATTGCTGCCCTGACCCAGGAGTTCGGGTGAGCGAGCAGCCTGCTCGTGGACGGCTATTCGCCATCACTGGCCCCTCTGGAGTGGGTAAAGGCACCCTGATCGCCAAGCTCTTGGAAGACCGCGAGGATCTGTGGTTGTCCATCTCGGCCACCACTCGCACACCCCGGCCAGGTGAGATACATGAACAGCACTACCTGTTCTTGACTCGACCCGAGTTCGAGCAGCTCATTGCTGAGAATGGATTCCTTGAGTACGCCGAGTTCTCGGGAAACCTGTATGGCACCCCCGCGCAACCTGTCGAACACCGTCGTGCGGCTGGGCAGGATGTCTTGCTTGAGATCGAAGTTCAAGGGGCTGACCAGATCCGTGAAGCCGCCCCAGATGTGCAGACAATCTTCATCGCGCCACCGTCCTTGGGCGAACTACATCGACGTCTACAGCAGCGCGGAACGGAATCAGACGAACAGATCCAGAAACGACTCGTTGCGGCGGAAGCTGAACTTGCCGCACAGTCTGATTTTGATCATGTCATCGTGAACAACGACCTTGTTGCGGCCACTGAGCAATTACTTGCTTTGTTCGACTGACTGTCTTCACCTAGAGCTGGCGTCCGATGGAACGGAGAGGTAGCAGGAGGTTTGCTGGTCGTTCGAGGATCCGGTGGGTCACCCATGTCATCCAGTCCGACCCGTACGGGATGTAGGCACGGACTGCCCATCCGTCGGTGATGAGTTGCTGCTGCAGTGGGACACGAATGTTGTAGAGCATCTGGAATTCGAAGTCCTGTGCTGTCCGTCCTGCTCGATTGGCCAACATCAAGCCGATGTCGATAAGACGAGAGTCGTGGGTCGCCAGCATGGGATAGCCATCGCCGGACATCAACGTCCGCATACATCGCACATATGAAAGATCGATCTCATGGCGGGATCCGAACGCATCGGGCATGTTGCCGTAGGAACCTTTGACCAGCCGTACGCGCGAACCGGTCGTCGCCAAACGATCACAATCAGCCTGAGTTCGAAGCAGATCTGCCTGTAGAACGACGCCGAGGTCTGGGTAGGTGGCGCGAAGCTCCATCGCAAGATCCAGAGTTCGATCAACCAGCTCGGTGTCTTCCATATCGATCGTGACAAGTACGCCGCGTTGTGTTGCGTGTTGACAGATCGTTCGAACATTGTCGACGAGCAATTGATCGCCGTCTGGGACGGATGCTCCGAGCGTGGTGAGTTTGATGGAAACTTCCGGAACGCAGCGAGTCTCGGCTGCCGCTAACGCTTCGATGAGTTGAAGGGTGGCCGTGGCGGCAGCGAGGGTTTCGGCTCGTTCGCGTAAGTAGAAATCCAGGTGAGCAGATGTAGTGGCAATTCCGTGTCCATCTAAACGGCGAACGACACTCAATACATCAGTCGGCGACGCACCCGCCACGAATTGCCGAGAAATAGGTTCCAGTACTCGCTGGGCACGAGTACCGGATGCCAGCCAGCCACCGTCGCGTGCCGCGCGAGTGACGAGTTGGTTGAACAAGACATCCCCTGAAGTATCGAAAAGCCTCTACGTCGCTTGTGCGAACGACGCTAGTAGATAGGGCGCCTCACGTCGCCGTGAGCAGTTCCTGCGGAAGCTTTGACTGGGTGGTGGCTGACAAGCGCAGTTCGACGCTCTACGATTGATAGATACCGACATGTCTTCGAGGTAATCCCTCGTGAGATATCGGTGCCCGGATTGCGTCGGGCTACCCCAATCGCGCATGACGTGCCGAGGTGCTTGTTAGCACCGGCAGCAACGGAAGGAACCCAGGTGGCTACTGCTCCTGACCCGCAAGGCATCACCGATCCGCCGATCGATGAACTGCTGACCAAGACTGATTCCAAGTACTCGCTGGTCATCTACGCCGCTAAGCGTGCGCGCCAGATCAACGCCTACTACTCACAACTTGGCGAAGGAATGCTCGAGTACGTCGGGCCATTGGTCGAGACCCACGTACAAGAGAAGCCACTGTCGATCTCGTTGCGTGAGATTGACGCTGGACTGTTGTCCAGCGAGCCAATCGAAGGCGCTGTTGAGAAGGTCGTCCCCTGACCGAGCACGCCTCAGACACACCGACACCACCCGCACCGCGGGTGGTGCTTGGCGTTAGTGGCGGAATTGCCGCTTACAAGGCATCAGAACTGCTGCGTTTGCTCACCGAGTCCGGTCACGATGTCACCGTCGTTCCTACCCAAGCCGCCTTGCAGTTCGTCGGACAGGCCACCTGGGAGGCTTTGTCTGGCAAACCTGTTGCCCACGATGTGTGGAGCAATGTGCCCTCCGTGCAACATGTTCGGCTCGGACAGCAGGCCGATCTGGTCGTCGTTGCTCCGACCACTGCTGACCTCATGGCAAAGCTTGCGCACGGCCGAGCAGACGATCTACTCACCGCTACGTTGCTCACTGCGACGTGCCCGGTCGTGCTCGCTCCAGCCATGCACACGGAAATGTGGCAACACCCGGCAACCGTGGCCAACGTCGCCACCTTGCGTGAACGTGGTGTGCGGGTGCTCGATCCTGCTTCCGGGCGTTTGACCGGGGTGGATACCGGACCTGGACGTTTGCCTGAAGCTGCCGCTCTATTCGGGGTGTGCCAGGCGATCCTTGCTGCCGGATCTCGTTCTGGTCGAGACCTCGTCGGCAAGCGCATTCTCATCTCTGGCGGCGGCACTCGGGAACCGTTGGACCCTGTTCGATATCTCGGCAATCGATCCTCAGGCCGCCAGGCGTGGGCACTAGCCGCCACTGCGGTGGCACGAGGAGCAGACGTCACCCTGGTCGCGGCGAATGTCGATCTGCCTGATCCGGCGGGAGTGAACGTTCACCGAGTCAGCTCCAGTCATGAGCTTGACGAGCAGATGACGGCGGAACTGAACAACGCCGATGTAGTAGTGATGGCTGCTGCGGTCGCGGACTTTGAACCAACGAATGTGGCCGACCAAAAGATCAAAAAAACCGACGATGGATCGTCGCCGTCTTTGCAGCTGCAACGGACCCCAGATGTGTTGAGCAATCTCGGATCGTTGCGTACCGGCGCTGCTCCACTGCTGGTCGGCTTTGCCGCAGAGACGGTGGCGGCCGATGACGATCCGCGTGGGCGACTGATCGAACTTGCCCAAGGCAAGGCTCGTCGCAAGGGTGCCGACTTCATCGTCGGAAACTCTGTTGATGCTGGGCATGGATTCGAATCGTCTGACAACGCCGTTGTGATCGTCACGCCAGATGCGGTGGTGGCTGAGGTGCCACTGGCATCCAAAGAAGCGATTTCGCATGAGCTATGGGATGTCGTGATCACTGCGCTTTCCAAACGATCAGACCCGAACTAGCAACTTCAGCGAGGCGGAACTCTTGGTCAGTTGGCTCACTTTGTAGTGTGGGTCACTGGCGCTGTGAATATCAACGTCAACCGGGGCGCAGTGAACCCATCCACCTCCGCCACGTCATGAGGAGAAAACATGGCAGGACGACTCTTTACCTCCGAGTCAGTCACCGAAGGTCATCCCGACAAGATGTCCGATCAAGTCAGCGACGCGATTCTGGACGCGATGCTGGCAGACGACCCCACCTCCCGAGTCGCTGTAGAGACACTGTTCACGACTGGACTTGTCGTTGTGGCTGGTGAAGTCACCACCGATACCTACGTCGATATTCCACAGACGGTGCGCGATGTCGTTCTCGATATCGGTTACGACAGTTCGGACAAGGGCTTTGACGGTCGTTCCTGTGGAGTCTCGGTCGCAATCGGCAAGCAGTCGCCCGATATTGCTCAGGGTGTGGACGATGCCTACGAAGAACGAGCTCAAGGTTCTACTGACCCACTCGATCTACAAGGTGCCGGCGACCAGGGCTTGATGTTCGGTTATGCCTGCGACGACACCCCTGAGCTCATGCCTTTGCCGATCGCTTTGGCCCATCGTCTGTCTCGCCGGTTATCCGCGGTACGTAAGGACGGCTCGGTGTCCTACCTGCGGCCGGATGGCAAGACGCAGGTCACTATCGAATATGACGGTGACAAGGCGGCGCGCCTGGACACAGTGGTCGTCTCTACCCAGCACAGCGACGAGATCGACCTGGAAACCCACCTGACTCCAGACATTCGTGAGTTGGTGGTTGAACCTGAGATTGCCGAGCTTGGTTTGGACACCAGCGATTACCGTCTGCTGGTTAATCCCACCGGTCGCTTCGTCATTGGCGGCCCGATGGGTGATGCCGGTCTGACGGGTCGCAAGATCATCGTTGATACCTACGGCGGAATGGCTCGTCACGGTGGTGGCGCCTTCTCCGGTAAGGATCCGTCGAAGGTGGACCGCTCAGCGGCATATGCGATGCGTTGGGTGGCCAAGAACGTGGTGGCTTCCGGTTTGGCACGTCGATGCGAAGTCCAAGTCGCTTATGCCATTGGTAAGGCGCATCCGGTGGGTCTGTTCGTCGAGACTTTTGGCACGGGTGCCTTGCCAGATGCGCAGATTCAGGAAGCCGTCAACGAGGTATTCGACCTTCGACCAGCAGCCATCATCGACGCATTGGATTTGCGTCGTCCGATCTATCGCCAAACCGCTGCCTACGGTCACTTTGGTCGAGAAGGTGACGAGTTCACCTGGGAGCGCACTGATCGCGCGGAGGATCTTCGTTCCGCGACTGGCATCTAGTCGCTCGTACGTCGGACGGTGGCATGTCGAAGGTCGCGCGGGTATGCGTTGCCGTCACTGCACATGCCGTCGATCGGCTATTCGACTTTGCCGTTCCGGATGAACTTGTCCCGCAGGCGCGGATAGGGGCTCGAGTAAGAGTCCGATTCGCCCATCGGCTGGTCAATGGCTACATCATCGAACTGGCTGACCACAGTCAATTCGATGGTGAGCTGACATCGCTCAAGGCAGTACTGGGTCCACCAGTTCTGGATGAGGTCACCATCGAGTTGGCGCAGACAGTGGCTGCCCGATATGCCGGGTCGTTGGCTGCGGTCTTACGAGATGCCGTCCCCGCCCGTCACGCTGCTGCTGAACGCGGTTTACCCGTAGCCCTGCCAGTTCCCGCGCGGGTGACTGGACAGCCGACCGCGGAACGGGCATGGCAGCGATTGGATCGTGGCGAGGAATTGCTTGCCCGAGTCGCGCAGCCATCACCACCCATCCGCGCTCACGTGGTGGCATCTGTTGTCGATGCACTACCCGAACTCGCCGCCGATCTGGCAGCCAGCGCTGGACGAGCGCTGGTCGTCGTTCCCGACGAACGAGAGATCGAACGGTTCGCTGCCGTCTTTGAGCAACGATTCGAACGTGACCTTGCCCGACTAGTTGCTGATGATGGACCGCGGCGTCGCTACCGCGACTACTTGGAAGTGTCCACCGGGCATCGCGCGATCCTGCTAGGAACCCGCCACAGCGTGCTGGCTGCCATGCCGGAACTCAACGCGATCATCGTGGTGGATGACAACGATGATTCCCTCACCGAAGTCCGTTCGCCGGGATGGCAAGTGCGCGAGGTGGCGGCACTACGTAGCACGCAGACCGAGTGTCACTTCGTGATGCTGAGTCATTCCCGCTCAGTAGCCGCCGCTCGGATGGTGGAAACCGGCTGGGCCCATTCCGTCGTCCCCACCCGGGCCGCTCGACAACTTGGTGCGATGGTCGCCAGTGCACACGGAGTCACGATTGATGATCCCGACAACGATTTGCGTATTCCACCCGCTGCCTTCCGGGCGATCCGCAACGCCTTGCCAGCAGGCCCAGTATTGGTGCAAGTCGCACGAGTGGGTTGGTCAGCAGGATTGGCATGTGAGGCGTGTCGTCAGATCCAGCATTGCCCACAGTGCGACGGACCCCTCACTTCTGATGCGACCGGTATCTACCGATGTCGGTGGGCAGGGCACACCTTCGATTCCTTGACGTGCGCGCACTGTGGCTCGACCCAGTTCCGAGCGCTCGCCGTAGGGTCTGGACGGACTCGAGAAGAATTGTCGCGAGCATTCCCTGGGGTCGAGGTGTTGGAGAGCAGTAGCCAGGCCGGGGTTCTGACTGCCGTCGATGACACTTCCCGGATTGTCGTTGCCACGATTGGTTCGGAACCGACTGCAGTCGGTGGTTACGCTGCCACGGTCTTATTAGATGCCAATCGCCTTCTTGGCCGCGCGCATCTACGGGCTGAAGAAGACACCCTTACGCATTGGTTCACAGCGTTGGCGTTAACCCGACCGCGTTCGGATGGGGGAGAGGTAGTGGTGACTGCCGCTGCCGATCAACGTGCTGTCCAAACCCTGGTACGAGCTGATCCGGCCAGTTGGGCGCAACGAGAGTTAGCCGAACGGACCGAAGCGGGGTTGCCTCCCGCAACCAGGTTGGCGGTCATGACTGGAGAAGCGACAGCGATCGATTCGTTGGTCCACTACCTGCGGCAACAACCCACCTGGTCCGATCAATGGCGAGTGCTTCCCCCGATGCCAGTGGGCCAATCACACCGCGTACTCATGTTCGCCCCATTGACTGATGCGCTCGAGTTTGCTCAGACATTGGTCGATGTACAGCGGGAACGGTCCCGTTGGGACGGCGAGGTAAAGATCCGAATCGACGATCCCGACGCACTATGAGTCGCGGCCACTAGACTGGTCGAACGCCTAGCTGTCAGACAGCTTGGGCACCCAGTTCGAAACTGCAGTAGTGACAAGTGTGAGGTGTCAGTAGTGACCGCCCAACCCATCCGTTTATTCGGTGACCCGGTGTTGCGCACTCCTGCCGCAGAAGTCACCACGTTCGACAAAGAACTGCGCACTCTGGTCAAAGACCTCACCGAGACCATGCTGGAAGCCCCAGGTTCTGGACTGTCGGCCAACCAGATCGGGGTCGGCCTACGGGTATTCACCTACAACGTGGACAACGAGATCGGTCACCTGGTCAACCCGGACCTGGACTTGAGTGCAGATATCGAGGAAGGCCCAGAAGGCTGCCTGTCCTTACCCGGACTGACCTACGACACCCCCCGCGCTTATCGAGCTGTGGCTAAGGGATTCAACATGCATGGTGAACCCGTCGTCATCGAAGGGTCGGGGCTCTTGGCCCGCTGTGTGCAACACGAAACGGATCACCTCGATGGGGTGCTGTTCATCGACCGACTCGACCCGCAGGCGCGCAAGGTGGCCATGAAAGAGATCCGCGACAGCCAATGGTTCGGCGGGCAGACTCCCATCGTGAAGATCAGCCCTCACGACTTCGATCGGTGGTTCTGAGCCGGTATGCGGATCGCTTTTGCTGGTACCCCTGATGTCGCCATTCCCGCCTTGGAAGCACTGATTGACTCTGAGCACGAGGTTGTCGCTGTCATCACCCGTCCTGACGCTCGCGCTGGTCGAGGAAAGACGTTGACGGCAAGCCCTGTCGCCGATATTGCGACCG
>JBDHZU010000039.1:0-14559 GCA_039812085.1 Candidatus Nanopelagicales bacterium
TGCCCGAGGCTTATGGCCACGCGGCCTTCGTGCTGGTGGTTCGGAGAATACGAAGACCGTAGAGACCGTCACCGACAAAGACGGTGAAACGGTTGATCTGAGTGACGAAGAGAAGAAAGAGGAGAAGTAGGCCCAATCACGTTGTGCCACTTCACATTAGTCGTCGGACTCCAGCAGCGTCGATAACGCCGTTGCGACCAAGACTCGAACCGCCAACGGGATCGCACTCTCATCCACATCGAAGGTAGACGCGTGTAAATCAAGTGGGAGCGTGGCCGAGTCAGGATCGTGAGTACCCAGCCGGGCATAGCTACCCGGCTTCTCCTCCAGATACCAGGCGAAAGTATCTCCACCCCATGACTGATCAGTCGCCGTCAAAGTGTCTTTACCCAATAAGGCTGCCGTGGCACCCGCCATGCAGCTAGTCGCAGCCTCGTCGTTGATCACCGGAGGAACCCCACGCTGATGGGTGATCGACCAGGTAGCTCCCGTCGAGGTCAGAACCCGTTCCACTGCGTCTTCCAACAATTTCGGTGCCTTGTCCCACACGTCGTGATCCTTGGTTCGCAACGTTCCAAACAAGCGTCCACGCGCAGGGACCACGTTGGGGGCATCGCCGGAATGCACCGAACCGAACACCAATCGCAATGGACTGTCCGGCGTGGCCTCCACCAACATTCGCGGAATCTCGGTAGCCGCACGCGCCATGACGGCGACCAAATCGACGGTTCGTTCTGGACGCGCCGTATGTCCGCCTGGACCGGTGATATCTAACGTCACGAGGTCAGCAGCACTTGTAATCGGACCGCTCGTCACACCCAACAAACCCACATTGATTTTGGGGTCACAGTGCAGCCCAAAGACTCGATCAACATTCGTTAGATAACCCGAGTCGATGACTTCGATCGCACCCCCAGGAATGTCTTCCTCACTGGGTTCGAAGATGAGTCGAACAGTGCCGGCTGGAGCATCGGGGCGTTGCAATAGACGAGCCAGGAGCAGACCGGCCCCCAATACGACAGTGGCATGAACGTCATGCCCGCAGGCATGCGCTACACCCGGCTTCGTCGAGGCATAGGGCGTATTCGATTCGTCGTTCATTGCCAACGCATCAATGTCTGCGCGCAGGGCAACGATCGGTCCCTTGCCATTGACGCTGTCGATGTCACAGATCAGACCGGTGCCGCTAGCCAAAATCGTCGTCGTCAAACCCGCAACATCAAGTCTGCTCACCAACGATTCAGTGGTCAGTACTTCTTGACCGGACAGCTCTGGATGAGCATGAATTCGACGACGGAATGCAACAAGTTCGTGGGTGTGCGAATCAACGAAGGCATTGATGTCGTCAGCGAACGCAGACAACGCCTGTGGATCGACAGTGCTGTTTGCGAGTAGATCGGCAACCTTGTCGACCACCGGAGGGACCGAGACACTACGACCCAAGGTGGTGCGATTGGCGCTTTGATCGCCTGTCGTCACGCTTCCTCCTGGGTGAGATACGCCGCGACCCCTTCATCGGTTTCTTCGACGAGTTCATTGACAACCTCAGGCAGAGTCTTGCCATCAGCAACAAGTTGTCGTTGACGAATGTAGCTGGGGCCACGCTGAACAATCTGACCCGCACGCAACAGCTCCTCGGTACAACCCAGTTCGATGGCGTACGGCATCAGCAGTTCGATCAAAGATTCCAATCGTTCGACGAGTGGCTGCGTCGTCCCCTTCTCATCAATGATCAAGTGCGCGTCGATCCCCTTGCGGCACGCTCGCCACTTGTTGTCGCGCAACATCCATTCGGGCAACAACTTGATCGGACGTTCGTTATCCACCCAGTCGTCAATCCACGCCACCAGACATTGCGCAAGTGCGGCGACAGTTGCCACCTCACGAAGATCCGTCATGCCATCGCACATCCGGAACTCCACAGTGCCGAAGTCTGGGTGCGGACGAATGTCCCACCACACCTCACGCACCGTTTCGATCGTTCCGGCATGGACCAGAGTGTCGAGCAGATCGTTGAACGCATTCCAACCAGACAACTGCGGGGGAATACCTGTCGTCGGGAGACCTTCGAAGATTTTGGTCCGGGCACTAGCAAGGCCGGTATCGCGACCCAACCAGTACGGACTTGATGCGGACAACGCGAGGAAGATCGGCAGATACATCGCGGCCACGTTCGTCGTGATGATCGCCTTCTCTGGCGACCGAATCCCGACGTGAACATGGATGCCATGGATAAGTAACCGTTGCGCAGGCCACTGCATCGTGTCGATCAACTGCAGGTATCGAGGATTAGGAGTGACCGGCACCCCATCCCAATGCGAGAACGGATGGGTTCCGGTGGATACCAAACCGAGGTCACGTTTGCGTAAGAGCGGCTGGATCTCAGCAACTGTCGAAGCCAGGTCCGCCATCGCTTCTGCCGGTGTCGAACAGATTCCGGTGATCACTTCTAGGCTGGGCTGGAACAGTTCGTTCTTTGCCTTGGGATGCTCGGTCCCACCAGTCAATTCGTCCAGGATCTCCGACGACACGGGGATGAGCTCGCCAGTATCACGGCTGACGATGCCGTACTCAACCTCGACACCGATGCTTTGCCCGGCTGAACTGTTGAACTCCACACGCAGCACGCTAGCGTCCGGATGCAACCCGGGGCAGCACGAAGCTACCCACCTTGGCTATGCTTACTCGGCCCTGCGGAACCCGTTCCGCATCGCGAAACTGGCCCCATCGTCTAGCGGCCCAGGACTCCGCCCTTTCACGGCGGCAGCGCGGGTTCGAATCCCGCTGGGGTCACCCGTACGATGGTGGGAATTGTTTGCAACACCGATTCCCACGCATCGGCGAGTGAATAACAACTACACATTGGCCCCGTAGCTCAGTTGGTTAGAGCGCCGCCCTGTCACGGCGGAGGCCGCCGGTTCGAGTCCGGTCGGGGTCGCTCGAGTTCGTTGTTCAGACCCGTCGCTTAGGCGGCGGGTCTTGTGCGAGAAGACCTCGACGGCCAGGTAGCTCAGTTGGTACGAGCGTCCGCCTGAAAAGCGGAAGGTCGCCGGTTCGACCCCGGCCCTGGCCACCTCTTTCCACGTATTTCGATCATGTTTTCCTCGGCGCGGTACTCCCATTAGGTGACACCGTGCAATGAGTGGTTTCACCTCGTGAACATTGGGCACGACGAGCAACGAGAAAGACATTCTCACCGGCCAGCGCCCTCGCCGACGATGACCGAACACCTGATCAGAGGTGATCGTCATGAATACCGCACACAACCTCTCGACAATCGCAATCGCCGTCCTTATCGCGGCCTTATCCGTCACGGCGATGCTCATCATCAGCCCCTTCAACCAGGCCGGATACGTCGGCCGCTCAACCGCGATGATCAGCCTCGAACTTCCCATCGCACCAGTTGGTCAGACTGCCCAGCACTCACAACCGACGACACACACTCTGCGCACCGATAACGCAAACCCCGGATACTTCGGCAACAACTGGAACCCGATGATCGGTTACAACCCTTACTGGCTCGTGAAGTAAGCCATCGTCATTCAGTCAGTGGACGGACACCTGTTCGTCCACTGACTTATTTATTGAATGCGGTTCGGGTTAGCCAACGAACGGTGACGGCTATAGAACCAGTAGACCAACAGTCCGACGATCAGCCAGATCGTGAATGCAATCCAGGTTGTCAACGGCAAGTTAGCGATAAGCACGATGTTCAAAATGATCGCGAGAATCGGAATCACCGGACCAAACGGGACACGGAATCCCGGTTTGAGATCGGGCCGATTCCGACGGATGGCCAATACCGCGATGTTGACCACGGTGAAAGCCACCAACGTTCCCAAGCTGATTGCTGCGGCTAGCTCATTAAGCGGGACAAAGGCCGCCATCAATGCCAGTACGCCAGCCAAAAGCCACGTGGACAAAACCGGGGTATGACTGCGCTTTGACAACGTTCCTAGTCGTTTAGGCAGTAGACCATCGCGACTCATCGTGAAGATGATGCGAGACAGCGTGTAGAGCAGCGCCAAGACCACGCTGATGATGGCGATGATTGCACCAATCGAGATGATTTCCGACGTCCATGCCTGCCCGGATACTTGTTGGACGATCTGCGCGAGTACAGCCTCGCCACCATCACCATTGAACTGCTCCCACGGCCGCGCACCCACCGCCACCAAAGCCACGGCGGTGTACAACACAGTGATCAAAGCCAATGCGCCAACGATCGCCACCGGTACTGCGCGCTTGGGGTTCTTTGCTTCCGCACCGGCAACAGCCGCAGCATCAAACCCGGCGTAGGCAAACACCAACTTGCTTGCCGCAGCCAGCACTCCGGCAATCCCCAACGGCATGAACGGAGTGAGGTTGGCCGACTCAACGCCGGTAGCGGTAATCACGATGAACATCACCACGAGTGCCAACTTCACAACGACAAGCGCAGCATTGACTCGAGCGGACTCCTTGACCCCGGCAGACACGATTGCCGCCATCACCAACACCAACAGCATCGCCGGAAGATTGATCACCCCACCGGATTGCGGTGAGGCAGACAAGCTCTCCGGGATCTGAAAGCCAAATGCCTGCTTCAACCCCTCGTTGAGGTATTCAGCCCAGCCCACAGACACCGCAGCGATACCGACGCCGTACTCGAGAATCAAGCACCATCCGACCACCCAGGCGGCAAACTCTCCCACCGAAGCGAACGCGTATGAGTACACCGATCCTGAACTCGGTAACGAACTCGCGACCTCGGCATAGGAAAGTCCAGATAACAAGCAGACAAACCCAGCGATGATGAACGACAACACGACAGCCGGGCCGGCAAGCGGGACGACCACACCCAAGATGACGAAGATGCCGGTACCGATGACGCTGCCCACTGCCAACAGCAAGACAGACGTGGTGCTCAGCGAACGCCGAAGTGCCCCACCAGCAGCCTGATCGTCAGCAGGTTGACCATCGCTGATGCGAGTCAGTTCCGCCCATAAGGAGCGCTCTTCGGACATGGGTCGCCACGTCTCCTATCAGTGAGTTGCCCGGCTGGCAACGGCGTAGCTGTGACGATCCTGACAGTGCAGGCATCCCCTGTGCCATTCATCGGCGAATATCGCCACGCGCAGCTACCGTCACATTCGTGCATGTACGGCTTTGGGGGATTGCAGTTGCCACTGCAGCAATCGCGTTGACCTCGACAACTCCAGTTGTGGCTCAACCTTCGATCGCGCCCACGCCGAAAGCCCAGCCACTGGCGATGTCTTGGCCCAAGAGCAAGGACTGGCGAGCATGTCCCGCTCCACGCTGGCCAAATGAGACGGCAGCAACCCAACACCGGGCACCGGGATACGGGCGACGGGTTCTGATCGTCGGAGACTCCCTCACGCACGACGTTTACTCGGGACTGATCAAGCAACTTTCCGCCGACGGCTGGCTGCCAACAGTCGTCTGTTGGGGTGGCAAGACGACGGTGTGGGGCAAAGACAGGATCAACCAGCTCAAACGCAAACGGCAGCTCCCGTACCGGGTCGTGGTCGCTCTGGGAACCAACGACAAGTGGCGCGATCACGCATCGCGATCCACGTTTGCCCGACGAATGAATGCGGTGCTATCCAGCATCGGAAGCGGTCATCGGATCTGGTGGGTGAACTTATACGTCGACCTGAGTAAGGCATCAAAATCCATGCGCGGCTACCAGGTCTACAACTCGGTCATCGCTGATCAAGCACGCAAGCGCGCTGACCTCATCCGAATCGATTGGTTTGGCGCGGTTACCCATGCCGGCAGAAAACTCAAGACCACTCCAGATGGCTTCCACTACCGCGCACAGGGGAACAACCTGCGAACGTCGATGATTCGTTCCGCTATCAACTCCAGTGCCCATCTGAAGCACTAACGAGGATTCAGTGAGCAATCCGCCTGTCCCCCGAAGTGATGAACGGTGAGGACTCAGCGCAACAATGCGAATCTGCGCGCTTGCGCACGGTAATCAGCTCAGTGACTCCCGTCGCATCCGGCTCAGTTTCTCGGATATCAAGGGCACCGTATAGAGGTCCCCGACGTCCTAAGACATGTTGTCGATCGCTTGCAACTTCGGTTGTACAAAATGTCACGGCCCCGGCCGTACAAGGAGATTCAGATGCATCGCGTTGTGAAAACCTCGCTCACCGCAGCCGCACTGAGCACCATGCTCATCGCCGGAACTGCCGTATCCGCGAACGCCGCCACTGGCGTGACTGACGGCTACACCGACACCCAAGCCGATTCGACTAATTCACTCGTCACGGCACCGCTTCCTACCGCGCCAAACACCGGCGTTGACGAAGCACCCACCGTGCGTTCGGCCACTAAGAAGCCCAAGAAAGAAAAAACCATCGCAGACGTGAAGGCAGGCAAAGCCGTCCTGAAGGTTGGCGATACGGGCAAGGCCATCACTAACCTGCAAACCCGTCTCAACCAGGCCGGGATCAAAACTGCCGTCACCGGTACGTACACCAAGAGCACTAAATCCGCGGTGCTGCACCTGCAGTCGAAGTTCCTGATCGGCAACTCCGGCAAAGTTGGCCCTATCACCTGGCGCACATTGGCAAGCATCACCAAGCGCGGCGACAAGGTCGACAGCCGTTGCTACACCAAGAAGAAGGTGCTCTGCATCGACAAGTCCCAGCGGGTACTTCGCTACATGAAGAACGGCAAGACCCTGTTGGTTCTCGATGCCCGCTTCGGTTCTGGAGAAAACCCCACCCGTCTCGGCGTCAACTACGTCTACTCCAAGAGCACCCTCGTGATCTCATCGCTGTACCACACCCCGATGCCGTACTCGATGTTCTTCGATGGCGGTATCGCGGTGCACTACTCGAAGTACTTCAAGGCGGTCGGTTACAACGGTCATTCACATGGTTGCGTCAACATCCGCGACATGGCGAAGCTCAAGTGGCTGTACAAGCAGATTCCGCTCGGCACCAAGGTTGTTGTCTACCAATAACCTAAGCCCAGCTAAACGACGAGGCCCGCGTGATCATCGCGCGGGCCTCGTCGTTTAGTCTCCTCGCGTGCGTAATCCGTTGAGTCTGATGGCAACTGCCTTCGGTGCTGTGCGCACGGCAATCGATTCCGCGATTCCGCATCGTCGGCGCTGGCCAGCCAACGGCAAGCTCAAACGGGAAACTTTGGAAATCGGTTCGATTCCAGAACCACGTCGCGCCGCTATCAACGAGTCGCTGCGCGCTCATCCCAGTCAGGGACTCAGCTTGAGCCTGGTCACTGAGGACGAACCAGACAACTAGGCAAGCAGACCGATCTCCGCCAACAGCAACACCAACGCAGCCATCGCCGGTAGACGAGCAAACTTGTGGTCCACGTTCAATGACCCCATCCGGGTGTACCAAGGGAACGGGTCGTACGCCAAATCCCAGTGATGGGCTCGGAACATTGCCAACTCAGTGGCTTGTGGCGTGGGAATGCGTGCTTGCGCGGCCGTGAGCAGCATGTCGTTGTTCTTGTCGTAATTACGTAGCTGCAGCAGCCCCAGCGCCTGGTAGTAGGGAACTTCGCGCACGCTGGTGACCCCGCTGACACTGAACATCGGCACCTTGAGTTCCATTAGCCGGGTGACATGATCACGCAGGAACGCTTCGCGCACGCCAGTTGTGAGGTCATTGACCGCAGCGGCAACGTCGTATTCATCCAACCGACGGTCAATCTGATCGGTTTGCACGACGGGAACGAGTTGTCGCAATACCCGGCCGGTATCGCCACTCAATGGGTCATTCGCCGACGAAGCCGGAAGGTTCGCCGCAATGTCGTCGGCGATGTATGAACCGCCGATCACTCCACCCCAACTCACGAATGCCTCGACCCGATCGGCAAATTCAGGACGATCCACCAGGAACTGCAAACAGTCAGTTGCGCCTTTGTCGTAGCCGATCAACACAGCTCGTCGGGGCGCGCGCGCCTCCTCTGATGGGATCTCCATCGACTCGCTGTCCAGACCGCTACCTGAGGTAAACGTATTGGCCAGATCCTCGACGTTGTCCTTAGAACTACGGGCGGGATGCAGATCGGAGGTGAGGACCCGGATCCCAAATCGATCCTCAATCTCTGGCCATACCGACTGGAATGCCATCGTTGGCAACAGGCCAGTCATCATGCCGGGTGCAAACACGATTGCTGTGTCCGACGAAACCTCCGGCATCGCCGCAGCAGGCATCTCGACAACTGCTTCTTCGCGGGCGGCACGGTGCAGGAACCGCGACGACAACAACTCAGTGTTGGATCGTCGATCCACGAACTGCATGGGTAACGGGACGCGGTTAGCTGCAGCGCGCATCGCACGCTTGTCTTCTAATGCCTCTGCCAGAAAAAGGTTCCGGTATCGCCTGCCCAGCCAATCCTTGATGACAGGACTTGCCAGAGCCTTCGCTGGATGATCAGCGACAGCGTCACGAACCTGTTCGATGACCGCCTCGAAGTCTTGCGCTACCAGAGAGGCAGCGATGGCGGTATCAGTGTTGACGTCGGTCAACGCTCGTCGTCGTCCAAATACTTAGCTGCCACATCGTCATAGTCGTCAGACGAATCATGGCGGTTTGAAGACTGTGAACTCGAAAGTTCAGCACGCAGCTTGTCAAAATCAGTCTCGGGAGAGTTGTACTTCAGTTCCCGAGCGACCTTGGTCTGCTTAGCCTTTGCCCGGCCGCGCCCCATGGCTCGACCCCCTCGCCCGGATACCCCGGAATCGGCGTGAACAGTGATTGGCTCATAGCCTACCCGACTCATTCCGAGGCTGCAGCGGATGAGCAAGGCATTACGGCAAATCGGGCAAATAGGTTGCTTCACACCCCAATCGCTCACCAAACTTCTTCCCGATGACCGTTCCATCGAACGACGCCGAACCGCTGCTGACTCCTGCTGAAGTCGCAGCGATGTTCCGGGTTGACCCCAAGACTGTGACCCGCTGGGCGAAGGCCGGCAAGCTCACCTCTGTGCGAACACTGGGCGGGCATCGGCGCTACCTGGCCAGTGAAGTGCGCACGCTGCTGGAAGGGGTTCCCCCAGCCAAGGCACGCGATGATGCAGCCTCAACTGCTGCTGCCCGCAACCCTCGACCGGTAACACCCCCTGCCACGAACGATTCGGGACTTGAACCACTTCCGCCGCCGCCACCCTCACCGGGATCTTCCGGCGGCTTACCCACCGGGTAGTTAGCGGTACTCGTCCACCAGGCGGACAGAACCGCCGCCGCCGCCCTTTGCGGGGGCATCGCTGGAGTCATCGCTCGTGCGTTCACGGACTTCTCCGCATACCCAGGCAGTAACACCATTTGCGGCAAGTAGCTTCGTTGCCGCATCTGCATCATCAGGTGCCACGATGGCGACCATTCCGATTCCCATGTTGAAAGTCTTCTCCAGTTCCAACTGGTCGACCTCTCCCACGCGACCGATGGTGCGGAAGATGGGCAACGGTTGCCAGGTCGACCGCGCCAGATCCACATGCGCCCACTGCGGCAGTACGCGCGCAATGTTGGCCGCGATTCCCCCACCAGTGATGTGCGAGAACGCGTGAACATCCACAGCGGTTGAACGAGCCATCGCCAGTACGTCTTTGGCGTAGATCCAGGTTGGTTCCAACAGCTCTTCGCCAAGGCTTCGATCGAAGTCGAGAACGTGTCGATCCAATTCCCATCCGGCCTGGTTCAACAAGACATGACGAGCCAGTGAATATCCATTGGAGTGCAGACCAGACGAACCCATCGCAATAACAACATCTCCACGCTGAACACGATCAGGTCCCAGCAATTCATCTGCTTCCACCACAGCAGTGCCAGCCCCGGCAACGTCGTATTCATCCGGATCCAGCAAACCGGGATGTTCAGCAGTTTCGCCGCCAAGCAATGCGCAGCCGGCCATCTCGCAACCCTGTGCGATACCGGACACAATCGCCGCAATCCGCTCTGGCACAACGGATCCACACGCGATGTAGTCAGTCATGAACAGCGGTTCAGCACCCACCACGACGAGGTCGTCCACCACCATCGCCACCAGGTCTCGACCGATGGTGTCGTGGATATCCATACGTTGAGCGATCGCCACCTTGGTTCCGACTCCGTCGGTGGAAGTAGCGAGTAATGGTCGTCGATAGTTGGCTAACTTCGAGGCATCGAAAAGACCGGCAAATCCACCAAAATCTCCAACGACTTCTGGTCGGGTCGCTCGAGCAACGGACTCCTTCATCAAGGCGACTGCGCGTTCGCCTGCCTCTACGTCAACTCCGGCGGCTGCGTATGTGCTGGATGCATCATCTGCACTCATGGATGAGCCAATGCCCCTGCGCCGCCTGCCCCAACAGATAGCGGCGGCATCGCATCCAGCAAATTGGCACCCAGGAGTTGGTCGTCCTGCAATTCGACCGGGTAGACACCGTCAAAGCAGGCACGGCACATCTCGTCCTTCTTCATCTCAGTGGATGCAACCAGGTTGTCCAAGGAGATGTAACCCAACGAATCGGCCCCAATTGAGGAGCAGATTTCTTCTGTACTCAAACCGTTGGCGACTAGTTCGGCCTTGGTCGCAAAGTCGATTCCGTAGAAACACGGCCACTTCACCGGTGGGCTGGAGATGCGCACGTGAACTTCAGTCGCACCAGCCTCACGCAGCATGCGGACAATCGCGCGCTGAGTGTTCCCGCGAACGATGGAGTCGTCCACGACGACCAACCGCTTGCCTGCGATCACTTCTCGTAGGGGGTTCAACTTGAGCCGAATACCTAGCTGGCGCAGAGTCTGGCTAGGTGAGATGAAGGTTCGTCCGACGTAGGCGTTCTTCACCAAACCTTGGGCGAATGGCAGTCGGGACGCCTGGGCGTATCCCACCGCTGCCGGAGTGCCCGATTCCGGAACCGGGATAACGAGATCGGCCTCAGCCGGATGCTCCACCGCCAATCGGCGGCCCACCTCGACTCGAGTCGAATGGACGCTACGTCCCTCAATCTGGGTGTCGGGTCGCGCCAGGTAGACGTACTCGAAGAGGCAAAGTTTGGGATCAGCTTGGGCGAATCGATGTGATTCCAACCCATGTTCGTCAATGGCAATCAGTTCGCCCGGCTCAATATCCCGAACAAACGATGCACCCACGATGTCTAGTGCGGCCGTCTCCGAGGCAACGACCCAACCATGTTCGAGCTTGCCCAACACCAACGGTCGGATGCCCTGCGGGTCGCGGGCGGCGTACAGCGTCGAATCATCCATGAACACCAACGAGAACGCACCGCGCATTCGCGGAAGTTCCCGTTTGGCGGCTTCGATGACGCTGATATCCGGATGGCCTGCCAGCAACGCCGTCATGATTTCGGTGTCGCTCGTAGCAGCCGTTCCACCAATTGGTAGCTCGCCAGTCTGTTCTTGTAGTTCCGTCAGCCGCTGGTTGAGTTCGTGGGTGTTAGTCAGATTTCCGTTGTGCCCCAAGGCCAAATGACCCGTCGCAGTGGAACGGAATGTGGGCTGCGCGTTCTCCCACACGCTGGCACCCGTCGTGGAGTAACGCGCGTGGCCAATTGCCAGATGTCCACGCAGGCTTTCCAGCACAGGCTCGTTGAATACCTGGGAGACCAGACCCATCTCTTTGTAAACGACGATCTCGCTGCCATCGCTTACGGCAATACCGGCAGATTCCTGGCCACGGTGCTGCAAGGCATAAAGGCCGAAGTAAGTGAGCTTCGCGACTTCTTCTCCGGGCGCCCACACGCCAAATACACCGCAGGCATCCTGCGGACCCTTTTCGCCAGGGAGGAGATCGTGCGAGAGTCGACCATCGCCGCGCGTCACCCTTCGAGTCTACGCGGGGGACGCGCTAGCCCCAAACACCACCGACGCCGACAGCCCATCAATTGGACTGTCGGCGTCAGCAGAGTGGTGACTACCCCCTCAGATAGTTACCCCTTCGACTTGAGCTTCACCTTGACCACTGGGGATCGACCGGCTGACGAATCAGCCACGATCTGCACCCAGTACGCCTTGGTCTTGCTCAATGAGGCGATCGTGCGTGATGGCGACTTCACGACGATCCACTTGCCGAACTTGGACGACTTGTTGGCCTTCGAGACTCGGATCAGGTAGCGGGTAACAGGTGCCCGGTCCTTGGCTTTGGCCGGTGCGCTCCAGCTCACCTTCACGGTCTTCTTGGCCTTCTTGTACTTGCCGACCGTGACCTTGGTGACCTTCGATGGCTTCTTCAGCACCACACCCTTGCTCGGGCCAGGCGTTGGAGTTGGTGTCGTAGGTGTGGGAGATGACTCCGGAGCCGCTGCGACATCGATGCCGGTAAAGCTGTCCCATGCCGTGGTGGCACGGGTATGAGCTGCCCAGGTAGAGACTCCTAGCTGAGTCTTGCTGCCGTCCCACACCGTGGAATGGCTGTCCGTGTACTTACCGGAGACAGTCAGCTTGGTGCTGAAGTTGCCATCAGCGTCAGGTCCAGCAGGTAGGTAGGCCGCAGCTCCATAAATCTCGGAATCAGTGAAACCGTTTGTCACCTCGTTGGGGTTTGGGCCGAACACCACATAGAGACCAGCAACTGCCCCACCTTGCTTGTTGGGGTTGAACCCCGAACCGTTGACGGTGATTTCTTGGGTTCCCTTTGTCGTCAAACCTTCCGCACCAGTCACGGTGACCGTCGGGTTCCAGCTTCGAGCGTCGACGGTGACAACACCGGGTGCTTTCAATGGGTTGTAGTCCCCACGCGAAGCCGTCGCCGCAGCCGAGGAACTGGCACGGAACCAGTTCTGCATGCTGGCAGGCAGTGCATTCACGAAATCAGGATTGAACTGCTTGCCATCTAACGGAGCGGTGGCGTTTGGCTCACCCACGCCATCCCATGCGGGAGTGGCATCGAACTTTGCTGTACCCGGAACGCTTGGTAGATCAACGATCGTGACCAAGCGGGGCTGATCAGTTTCTGAATCGGTAACGAATGTTTCGTTGCTTGCACCCGGATTCTTCACCGCAACCTTGGCCTGGATCGAACCGGTTCCCTCGCTGGTGACGTTCACGTGTGGGTCAACTAATGCGATGGAGTAGTTGCCCAGATTCGTATTGCCCAACTGAACTCTCCCGGTGAAGTCCAACGACAGCGTTCCGTCGTCTTCTCGGGTTCCGGTGCCACTGCTAAAGGTCCAACCGGTGCTGCCCTTGGCGACATTGCCTGCAGTCACTTGGGTTTCACGGATGCTCTTGCACGAGTCAGTGGCTGAATTCGCTGGCGTGACGAATGCACCAGAGAATGCGCATTCGCTGATATTCCAGGTCAACAGACCATCGGTCACAGCGGCAGTGGATGCCTGTGCGGGTAGCTGCACCAGCGAGGTCGCTACCAGTCCGATGGACCCGATCGTTGCTGCGATCAGGGACTTCTTCATGAGATTCCTTCCTTGGTTGCATCAGATGCGACTGCATCCGTGCGATGGGTTGTCGGGGACGCCGCTGGCGACTGGCCAGCAGCAACGAGAGCTTGTTGATGCAAGGCAACGACTTGCAGTCGGATATCGCTGCGCTGACGGACTGGTCCTGGCCACGGCAGGCGAACGTCATCGACCGATTCGTCTGTCGTTACCTGCAGCACCAACGCCTCGGTATCGACCCCGACCGTTCGGGCACTGGTGGCATTTGGTTGGACAAGTTGCGCCAACAACAACGAGTCATCGGCGTGATCAGCGTTCATGTGTTGGCACACGGCTTCGACCACATCCGGGGTCAGCCAGTCAGCGCTGTTCGTGGAGTTCGTCATCAGGACGCCTTGAACGACACGGGGACGAACACATCAAGACTGCGATCTGACGAACGTGTGTGATCAGCTCGTGTGACGACGACGCAGGCAACCTTGCGGCAATCAGTCGAACCGATCATGGCCTGCACATTCAGCGTGACGGAGAACGTTCCACCCTTGCCGTACGGCTTAGCGATTGCCTTGCCATAGCTGGGGGGATTCGAAGAAATCCATACGCTGGAATGACTGCTGCCATCGGTGTCTGCTCCACCACCACACGGTGTGGGTAGTTGCCCTGCTGGTGGGCGGACGCAGAAGGCTACGTAGATGCCTTTCGACATGTCGTAGCCGCTGCCAGTGACGGTGAGCGTCGTGCCGGTCGGATTGAGGCCAGTGGTGCGATTGACCTTCAGTTGCAGACCAGTCGTGGGCTTTGTCGTTGGTGCTTTGCTGCTGCCCGTCGATGGTGCGCTGGTTGTCGAGTTCGTAGATGGCGTCGATGACGAGTGGGAACTGGACGAACTGGTCGGTGAACTCTGGTTCGAACTGTTGGTGCCCGTGGTGTGCGACGACGTTCCCTGGTTGAGCACATTGCCGGTCGCATCAGGAGTCGCATTTGCACTATCGGCAGATGTGCTTGCCGATGCACTTGACGACGACGGTGTGCCATCCGTGATAAGTGACGAATCAGGAATAGGAGTGGCACTCACAGTTTCCGCAGCGGAAACGAGTTGTCCATCGTCACCATTGCTGGCCAGCGAGGTGACAGCGACTGAGCCAGCAGTGACGGCCACGATGATGCCGCCAA
>JBDHZU010000040.1:0-14395 GCA_039812085.1 Candidatus Nanopelagicales bacterium
GTGGAGTTGATGGGAATTGATCCCGGTCGATCCATGCGGGAAGTCAGCAGCGGTATGCGTGGTGACAGACGTGATGCCCGCTCCAACAGCAGCAACCGATGCGGCGGCGGCAAGCCAAGCGGCGAACGTGGACCGTAAGGCCATCGTTTGCTCCTTCGCTTGGGTTATTCGCCGGTAAACAACTACGTCAAATCTGACACATTGACCCGTCCAGAGTAGCGATCCCCGCATTCACCTGCGACTACCGGTTACTGAGGGTGATGCCAAAGCCCCCAGGGTTCGTTACTCGTGTTCGCGCAGGTAAGTAGCAAATCGGGCAACAAACAACGGCTCAAGGTCTCCCACATTCTCACCGCTGAAGGTCTCCTCAGCGGCTGAGACCACATCGATGATCGAACCTGAGAGATCACCCAGCGAACCGCCCTCGGCTGCTGCAGCGTTCAGTGACGGTGCGTGCTTGTACAGGTCGTAGAAGAAGCCAAGGTCATGGCGTTGATGGGCTAACGCAAATGCCTTATCGCGAAGTTCCTCGTAGGGAAGGTCTTCAAATGCGGTGCCATCAGCGGTGGACTCGTTAGTACTGGAATCGCTCACAGTCGATCAGCCTACCGTCGAACGTGGCAACGACTGGTCGTCCGGACGAGACGCCATGTGATTCGGTACGACCCAATCCTCATCTGCCGGCGAGACAGCCGTCGGTGGTTGATCGTCAGGATCTTCCGGCAACCGGCAAATCGATTCCAACCACAACGCTGCCAAGACAACACAGATGGCAGCGGCCACCGTCGCCACAGCGGCAATTAGTTGATCCACGGCATACGGCCGATCCGTTCGAGTCGCCAAACTAATCGCCACACCGGTGTAGAAGCCCACCACCAAAGCTCCAGTCCGAGATGCAGCCATGGCGAGCACGGCTGTTCGGGCAACCACCAACGGATTGACCGGACGCACATCCGAACCAACCTCAGTCCGCTTACCCAAGGCAGCAATACGCGGACGCAAGAGCAGTGCCCAGACAACGAGCGCCACGGCCAGAACTGCCATCGTGATTGTCGCCGTCCACGGCACCGGCATGATGCGGGTCCACGTCGCGTAGATGATCTCAACCATCGCCCAACCAATTGCCGCAGCAAGCACGGCCAATACAACGAGCAGGCCAGGTCGGGTGGGAGTCATGCCGCCAGCGTACGCCGCCTAGTGACTAGCCGGTACCGGTCTGTAGGACCAGTTCGGTTGGTCGCACACCCGCTTTGTCCGCCGAGGTCAACGCAGTAAGCGCATCAGCAACGGTGGTCGATGGCTGGTGTGAACGCTGGATCTCAAACTGCGGATCGACAGCAGCCCACGGAACAAGCACGAAGGCACGTTGCAGCGCACGTGGGTGCGGCACGGTCAGTTGTGGGTCATCGCTGAGGTAGTCACCAACTGCCAACACATCGACGTCCAGCGTGCGCGGACCCCAACGTTCGGTTCGTTGCCGATCAGCCTGCAGTTCAGCAAGCTGAGCCAACGCCAAGAGTTCTGTGGGAGGCAATGTGGAGTCAACAACCAGCACAGCGTTGAGATAGTCCGGCTGTTCAGGGCCACCCACCGGATCAGTCGCAACAACCGGTGACACGGCAACAACGGTGATGCCCGGGTCAGCGGTGATGGTGTCCACTGCGCTCTGCAGATAGGCCAGTCGATCTCCCAGGTTGGAGCCCAGTCCGAAGGCGACTCGAACCGAAGTCGACTGATCGTTCATCGAGCGCGGACGATCGTCACAGAGACGTCGGAGAATTGGCTGAGGATGGGCGCCTCAGGTTTGTGCACGGTGATCTCAACTACTTGGACCAAGGGCAGTTCGAGCAGACGGTTGGCGATCCGTTCGGCAAGCGCCTCGATCAATTGGACAGGTTCACCAGTGATGGCGTCATCGATGATGGCTGCTGCCTGGGCGTAGTCGATCGTGTCATTGAGGTCATCAGTGGCGGCTGCTCGACGGAGTTCGGCATGAATAGTGGCATCAACGACGAACCACTGACCGTTCGTGTTTTCTTCCGGCAGCACCCCGTGGTGGCCAAAGGCTCGAACCCCGAGCAATTGGATCTGATCGAATCCCTCGAACGATGCGTGGCTCATACCGAAGATCCTGCCTGCCAAGCCCGTGCAACCTCAACCGCATCTCGGCTAGTTCGCGCATCATGCACCCGAACGCCCCACGCACCGCAATGCGCAGCAATGGCTGAGACTGCAGCCGACGCCACATCCCGGTCTGAGACCGGGCGTTGTTCACCGGCATCGTTGGCCAGTAATTCCCCAAGGAACCGTTTGCGAGAAGCACCCACCAACACCGGCTGACCGAGTGCGACGAGTTTGTCGAGGTGATGCAACAAGGCCCAGTTGTGATCGGCATTCTTGGCAAAGCCCAACCCCGGATCGAGAACAACCTGCGCCGGATCGATCCCTGCCTCGACCGCGGCGTCGAATCGTTGAGCCAGCGCAGTCACCACGTCTGTGACCACATCGTCGTAATGCGCTAAGTCCTGCATGCGCACACTGTGCGCTCGCCAATGCATAAGCACGATGGGCACTCTCAGCTGCGCAACCGTGGACAGCATCTGACGATCAGCCAATCCCCCACTGACATCGTTAACCAGCACAGCGCCCGCAGCCACCGCTTCGTGCGCAACCCGGGCCCGCATTGTGTCCACTCCAACCGCAATGCCGCGCTCAGTCAGTCCACGAATAACCGGGAGGACTCGTCGCAGCTCTTCGGCAGAAGACACCCTCGCAGCACCTGGCCGGGTTGACTCTCCGCCCACATCAACCAGATCAGCACCGTCTTCGACAAGTTCCTGACCCCGAGCAATTGCCACCTGGGCATCGAGATGTTGTCCACCATCACTGAACGAATCCGGGGTCACATTGACCACCCCCATGACGAGGGTTCGATCAACCGGAGTCAACGACGACAAGTCGGCCACAGACCATCACCGACTATTGATCAAAGCCATTGCTTCGGACCGGGTGGCGGCATCACGAAGCTGCCCACGCACCGCACTGGTGACTGTCCTTGATCCCGGCTTTCGCACTCCCCGCATCGCCATGCACAGATGTTCGGCTTCCAACACGACGATGGTTCCGCGTGGTTGCAGGCTCCGCTCCAGCGCATCGGCAATCTGCGTGGTGAGACGTTCTTGCACCTGCGGACGACGGGCGTACACCTCGACTAAGCGGGCCAGCTTGCTCAACCCCGTGATCTGACCATCCTCTGCCGGGATATATCCGATATGCGCCCGGCCGAAGAACGGCACCAGGTGGTGTTCACAGACGCTCCACATCTCAATGTCTTTGACCAAGACGAGTTCGTCGTGCGCCAGATCGAAGGTGGTAGTCAGAACGTCCTCTGGCCGTTGCCGAAGTCCACCGAAAATCTCGGCATACATCCGAGCAACCCGAGCGGGGGTATCAACCAACCCATCTCGGTCCGGATCTTCGCCGACGGCAAACAACAATTCGCGGACGGCGTCTTCTGCACGCTGTTGATCGAACTCAGGGATGTCTGCCGGATCTCGCTCGTCACGATCAATGGGATCAGTCACGTCAGCACGCTATCGGCTTGCGGTTAGTGAGACTCAGCTGGCGGTTGCTGATCATCACCGTTCGTCGGCAGCATCGTCTGACCATGAGCGGCGACGCCTCCGTCCTTGATCGGAGCGGCGACAGGGCCTGCTCCGGTACGACGACGGTCCGATCCGGTCCACGCAGGGCGCGCCGGACGCTTACGAATATTCGCGAAGACCTCTGCGACCTCGTCCTTATTGAGGGTCTCTTTGTCCAAGAGCTCCAACACCAGGTTATCCAGGATGTCGCGGTTGTCGAACAGGATCTCGTAGGCCTCCATATGTGCCTGCTCGATCAGCGTTCGGACTTCCTCATCGATGGCCGCCGCGATCTCTTCGGAGTAGTCACGCTCATGTCCACGATCCATTCCAAGGAAGACTTCACCGTTCTCTTTGCCGTACTTGATGGCACCGAGACGTTCGGTCATTCCGTACTGCGTCACCATCGCGCGGGCCACACCAGTTGCCTTCTCGATGTCGTTGGCCGCGCCTGTGGTGGGATCGTGGAAGACCATTTCTTCCGCTGCACGACCGCCGAGCATGTACGACAACTGGTCCAGCATCTCGTTGCGAGTGGTCGAGTACTTCTCTTTGTCCGGCAGCACCATCGTGTAGCCGAGTGCCCGGCCACGCGGAAGAATCGTGATCTTGTGGACCGGGTCGCTATTCGGCAATGCTGCGGCGACCATCGCGTGACCACCCTCGTGGTACGCGGTGATGACGCGCTCATGATCACTCATCACGCGAGTGCGTTTCTGCGGACCAGCCAGCACGCGGTCGATGGCCTCATCCAGTGACTTGTTGTCTACCAGCGCCTTGCCCTCACGAGCAGTGAGCAATGCGGCTTCGTTAAGCACGTTGGCCAGGTCAGCACCGGTGAATCCCGGGGTCCGCCGGGCAACTGCCATCAGATCGACGTTGGGGTCGAAAGGCTTGCCACGGGCATGCACCTTGAGGATGTCGAAACGTCCGGTCAGATCAGGGCGTTCCACCGCTATCTGTCGATCGAAACGACCGGGTCGTAGCAACGCTGGGTCCAAAATGTCTGGCCGGTTCGTCGCCGCGATAAGGATGACTCCACTGGTGACATCGAACCCGTCCATCTCGACCAGCATCTGGTTGAGGGTTTGCTCGCGTTCGTCGTGTCCGCCACCCAGGCCTGCGCCGCGATGACGACCCACCGCATCGATCTCGTCGACGAAGATGATGGCCGGCGCGTTCTGCTTGGCCTGCTCGAACAAGTCGCGTACACGGCTAGCACCGACACCAACAAACATCTCTACGAAATCGGAACCGGAGATCGAATAGAAGGGCACCTCGGCCTCACCAGCGACGGCGCGCGCAAGCAAGGTCTTACCGGTACCAGGCGGGCCATAAAGCAGCACGCCCTTAGGAATCTTTGCGCCGACTGCATGGAACTTGGCTGGCTCCTTGAGGAACTCCTTGATCTCTTCAAGTTCCTCCACCGCCTCGTCGGCACCAGCCACGTCCGCGAAGGTCGTCTTCGGCATGTCCTTGCTCAATGCCTTCGTCTTGGCCTTACCGAAGCTCATCAGACGAGCGCCGCCACCTTGCATCTGGCTCATGAAGAAGAACAGCAACAAGATGATGATGAGCACTGGCAGCAGCGAGAGCACCAACGAAGCCCAGAAGCTTTCCTTAGTGACCTTGACGTTGTAGCCGTCGGGAAGCTGGCCGGCATCCTTCTTGGCCTGCAGCTGTTGCTGCAGGGGCAGCGCCTGCCCATCCACGAATGACGACTCGGTTTGAGTGCCGTCTTGAAGCGTGATCTTGAGGACCTGTTCGCGGTCCATGATGGTGGCAGATTTGGCCTGATTGTTCTGAATGCTGGTGATGGACTGCCACGTATCGACTTGCTTGGGTGCACTCATACTGGTCCACAAGTTGGAGACCAACAAAATGAGCAAGACCATCAACCCGATCCATACGACCGGGCCACGAAGAATACGCTTAGCGTCCATTACCGACCAAGCCTAAGCGAGAACCCATTCGGCGCACAGACCGACGGGCAGGTTGGCGTTACGCCCTGAGCATCACGCCCACAGTTACTGGGGCAAAGTGGCGATACAACGCAGGTTGCGGAAGCGCTCGTCAACATCCATTCCGTAGCCGACGACAAACTCATTCTCGATATCGAACCCGACGTACTTGACCGGGATCTCGTTGGTGATGGCTTCCGGTTTACGCAGCAAGGTGAGGATTTCTACCGATGCCGGATTGCGGGTGGCCAAGCTGCGGATCAGCCAGCGCAAGGTCAGGCCGGAGTCCAAGACGTCTTCCACGATGAGCACATGGCGACCCTCGATTTCGACATCGAGGTCTTTCAAGATGCGCACCACGCCGCTGGAACGTTTGCCAGCGCCATAACTCGACACCGCCATCCAGTCGATCGATGCATGGCGGGTGAGTAGCCGGGTGAAGTCGGCCATCACCATCATGGCGCCCTTCAACACACCAACCAGCAAGAGATCGTCTTCCGGCGGGTAGTCCGCCTGTACCTGTTCGGCTAGTTGCGCCAAACGTTCCAGAATCTGCTCTTCGGTGATGAGCACTCGGTCAATCTCAGAGTCCACGTCTTCGGCGCGCATTGAGTTGGTAATCCCCTCGAGAAGTTATGACCGTGATGCTCTAGCTTCGCAGATCCTGCCGGACACTCTGCTGCCACGCCTGGCCGATGGTGATGGTGTCGCCCGAACGAGTCGCATCCTGCTCGCCCGGCAACCGAACCGCCCCTTGGCCACGCCAGTCCCCGACTAGTCGATCGACCTGTTCCAGGTGAGCGGCCGTTAAAGATCCGGCTGGACAACCCGCAGCTAACGCAGCGAGGCGAAATAGCCGCCGACGAACTGCGGGCGGAACATCACCCAACGATCCAGCCGAACCTTCGAGGGACACCGTCACAATCGGTTCGGTCACCAGCCGTACAGCGGCCTCACGTCGAGTCCATTCGTCTAAAGCCTCGTTGTCTGCCGCCAACAACTCGGCAGTCCGCGCCAAGCCCAATACGGTGCGATCTCCTAGCTGCGCCACTAGCGTCGGCAGCACCTGCTGTCGCACTCGAACCCGGGCAAACGTCTCATCGGAGTTGTGCGGGTCTTCGTGGATGGACAAACCAGTGCCAACCACAGAGTCGCGCACTGTCTGACGATCAATGCCCAGCAGTGGTCGTCGCCACATTCCGTCAACCGGACGCATACCCGCCAATGACCGCGACCCAGACCCACGCAACAAACCGAGCATCACCGTCTCTGCTTGGTCGTCGCGGGTATGGGCAAGCAGCAAAGCCGACGCATGGTGTCGTCGGGCAGCAGCAAGCAATGCGGCTCGTCGGGCGGTTCGGGCTGCCGCCTCCATCCCACCGTTTCCGGGACCGGTCGCAACATCCACTGCTACAACCTCGACTGGATGAAGTCCCAGCGCCACACACTGCTGACCGGCAGCTTGCGCAACGTCGGCAGAACCGTCTTGCAATTGATGGTCGATCACCACAGCACCAGCCCGAATAACGCCTTTGCTCGCGCAATCAGCGGCTGCCTGAGCCAGGGCCAACGAATCCGCTCCGCCTGAACACGCCACCAAGACCAACTCGTCCGGGCCGAGGTCCGCCAGCGCCCGCTGGGTTTCCAGCGCTAACTCTCGACGGGGCACTGACGCGGCGGAATCCATCGCTACTGGCTCACTCGCGCGATCCACGTCGCGGGTTCATCGATCTCCGCCAGCGTCGGCAGATAAGCAGGCTGGGCGAAGACCTGATTGAAGCCAGCCATTCCCACGTCATCGATAACTGCGCGCACAAAGCCCGCACCACGGGAGTACTGCTGCAACTTCTCGTCCATTCCGATCGCTCGCCTGATCAAGGCGTCCTTCATCGACGGAGATGACCGACGTTGGTTGAACCGTTGCCGAATCGTGGCGACGCTCGGCACTACCCCGGGACCGACCTCGTCCATGACCACATCAGCGTGGCCTTCAAGCAGGGTCATCAACGCGGTGATGCGATCAAAGGCCTTGCGTTGCTCCGGAGATTGCATCACCTTGAGCACTCCGCTGATCCCGTCTTGCCCACGGACAACGCGCAGCACCGCACCCAGCAATTGCCGACTACGACTCAGGACTTCCCCAGCCGACGGACTAGTCCCGGCCACGATTGTCTTGACTTCAGCGGCGAAGTAATCCGATAGCCAGGGAACGGCAGTGAATTGAACCCGGTGGGTTTCTTCATGCAGACATACCCACAGCGAGAAGTCGCGCAGGTCGAGATCGAGTTCGTCGGCGACCTTGAGGATGTTAGGAGCCACCAGCAGTAGTCGCGGGGAACTCGTCGGCGCCACCAGAGCCTCGTACTGTCCCAGCACTTTGCCGGAGACCCACCCAAGGACGGCACCAAGTTCGGCACCGGTCACTCGCGCACCAATCTGGGTTCCGAGTCCTTCGTCGCCAGCATTCTTTTCCAGCAGTGGCGCGAGGATGTAGCGGAACGATTCGACGTTGCTGGCAATCCAGGCATTGCGATCAACCACGACTGGGTCTAGCGCGTGCGGCGGTGTCACCAGACCGGTGCATTCGCTCACCGGTTGATGAGCAGAACGGGCGTAGTCACGAAGTTCTGCTACGTAGTCCCGCGCATGGTCAAGCGGCAGGACAGGCCCCTTGGGGGCAGTACGGGACCCCACTCGAACTGCCAATTCCCAGTCGACCAACTCAGTGCTCACTGGCAACCACACTTCACCAGAGCCGTTGCGGCAACGTCCAACGCTGCTTCTGCGGTGAACACGTTGGGGACCGCCGATGCCATAAACGCGAAGGCCAGCAGCCTTCCCTGAGAATCCACAGCGGTCCCAGCCAATGCACTGACTCCAGTCAAAGTGCCCGTCTTGGCACGGACCATTCCTCGACCAACCTTGTCCGCACTGGCAATAAATCGGTCGTTCAACGTTCCACTGAATCCGGCAACGGGGTCACCGGCGGGAAGTGCCCACAGGTTCGGGTTGACGTTGCGAGCTGCCGCTGAGATCAGTTCACCCAAAATCCGTGGCGGAATCCGATCCGAGCGAGCAAGTCCCGAACCATCGGACAACGCGAGGCCAGCATCATTGATGCTCAGGTCTTGCAGGGTTTGTTTGGCGGCTTGGGTGCCGGTGTCAAAGGTGCCTGTGCCGTAACGCTTCCACCCAGCGAGGTGGGCCAACGTTTCTGCCGTCGTGTTGTCTGAATGCTCCAGCATCTGCTGCACGATCAGACTGAGCGGCGACGAACTCACTGCAGCTAGCTGACTCGCACCATCGACTGGTGCCGCCTTCACAACATCCGCCGAGACACCGATCCCATTGGCCTTTAACCGGCCGACGAACGCTTTGGTCGTTGCCAGACTCGGGTCAGAGTTGGGGGTTCCTCCGATAAATCCTCGATCTGCCATCAAGGCAGTGATCGGCGTGATGAGCGCACCGGAGATGTAACCGGCTTCCCACTGCGGATCGGTCGCCGGGCCACCAAACATTGAATCGTCGTACGTCACAGTGACGTTGGTGACTGAGTGGGCCTTGAGCGCAGTCGCAGTCTGCTTGGCCAACGAACTCAAACTTGCCGTGGGGATTCCTTCCCGCTTCTTGCCTTTGACCGCAAGCAATGGATCGCCTCCGCCAACCAAGGTGATGGTGGCGTTATCGGGCGAGGCGAGCACCTTAGTAGTCAAGGTTGCGTCCGCACCCAACGCCGACAACGCGCTTGCGGCAGTTACCACTTTGGTCGTGGATGCGGGAGTGGCCGGTTGATCGGCATTCTGATTCCAGAGTTGTTGACCGGTCTGGGCATCGATCACGATTGCTTTGACATCTGGACCCAGCGCGACATCACCCAATGGACCAGCCAGTGCGAGTTGCAGCCCATTCGTGGTGGGAACGGGGGTATCGGTCGTGGGATTGAGCATGACCGAGTTTGTGACGTGAGAGTCCGTCGGAGCGGATGGCTCATCTGCAGCCGCGTGAACAGCGCTACCAATCAGCGCAACGAGCGCGAGGGCACCAACAGCAGCAGAGTGACGTCGATTTCTGCTCGCCATGCTTCCCCCTCATCGTCTGCGCCAGACTAACGCCCAGCAACCACCCACCTTTTGAGGACTGGAGCATTCCGTGGAGTTTGACGTCACTATCGAGATCCCAGCCGGTAGCCGTAACAAGTACGAGCTGGATCACACGAGTGGTCGAATCCGCCTCGACCGAATGCTGTTCACTGCTACCCGCTACCCGCATGACTACGGGTTCGTGGACGACACCCTGGGCGAAGATGGCGACCCCTTGGACGCACTGGTGCTGTTGCAGGACAAGACCTTCCCCGGCTGTCTCATCCGGGTGCGCACGATCGGCATGTTCCAGATGACCGATGAAGCCGGTGGCGATGACAAGCTGATCTGCGTTCCAGCCAATGACCCCCGCATGGAGCACATCCGGGACATCTTCCATTTGCCCGAGTTCGACCGGATGGAAATCCAACACTTCTTCGAGGTCTACAAGGATCTGGAACCCGGCAAGAGCGTCGAAGGCGCCCAGTGGGCAGACCGCGCGGCTGCCGAGGCCGAGGTCATCGCCTCCTACAAGCGTCTCAAGGATGCAGAAGCCGCCGAGGCCGAAGGTAGCGAGACCACCGATGCTGAGGGTTCTGCTCCGCCCGAGGAGTAAACCGCTTCAGGAATTACCTGCAGGCGAATACTCGCTGGCTGCCTTAGTTGCTAGGCGTCGCGACGCTTGAGCAACAGCGCTGCCCCAACTGCGAACACCACGATGTAGGCGCAGAAGACGGCAACCCCCGTCCACATGCTCAAAGCATCTGACGATGTCGAACTGGACATAAATGACTGTCCGGCTTGATCCGGTAGATATTTGATGAGCTGCTTAGTCCAGTCGAACGGCAGGATGTTGAGCATGATCGGCAAGATGAGCACCAGGCCAACCAGCGCACTAATCGCGGCGGGAGTTCGGCGCAGGATTGCTCCTAATCCAACCCCCATCAGACCAATCCCGGTCAAGTAGACCGCTGTTCCTAATACGGCCTGCCAGGAACCGGGTGAACCCAAGGACACTCCAAGATCCTTTGTGGACAAGATCGCCTGACCGATGAGGAATGCCGCCAAGGTGGCGATAAACATCGACAAAAATGCCGCGATACCGAAGGCAATGAGCTTTGCCCACAGCACAGGCAGTCGTTTGGGAACAGCCGCAAAGGTTGCCCGGATCATCTGGTTGGGATATTCACCGCTGAAGGTGAGCACACCCAAAACACCCATAGCCAACTGCGCCAGCAGCATTCCGCCAGTGGGTAATCCCACGAGTTGAGGCCGGATAGCTTCCTGTTGCTCCGGCGTATTCGCATCGAAGGTCGCCGCTACTCCCCAGCAGAAGAGCACACCCAAACCGACCATGAGGGCGACCGCAATGATCAGCGTCCAGTACGTCGAACGCAGTGTTCTGAGCTTGATCCATTCCGACTTGACCACTCGAGGCAGTGTCACCTTGTAATTCGCGGGAGTAGCCGGTGTTTCGACCGTGGAACTCATGCCTGCTCTCCTTGCGTCGGTGTGGGCGGGACAAGCAGTGCATTACCCGCACTTGCGCTGTACTCGACCGCATCACCGGTGAGTTCCATGAACGCTTCTTCCAGCGATGCCTTCTGCGGGGAAAGTTCGTGCAACACCAGCCCACGAGCAGCCGCGATCTCCCCGATCGTGGTCAACGGAAGCCCGCTCACATCAAGCCCGCCTTCGGCGTCGTCCCAAATTTCTGCCTTGGACTCCAGCAGTGCAGCCTTCAACTGATCGAGCTGCGGTGATCGCACCTTGGCGTAGTTACGTGATGCCTTGTCAATGAACTCCTGCACGGAGGTATCCGCGATTAGGCGACCTCTCCCGATCACGATGAGGTGATCGGCGGTCAATGACATCTCACTCATCAGGTGGCTGGACACAAAGACTGTCTTGCCATTGCTCGCCAAGTACTTGAGCAAGTTTCGGATCCAGAGGATTCCTTCTGGGTCCAACCCGTTGACCGGCTCGTCCAGGATCAAGATTTCTGGATCGCCCAACAAAGCAACTGCCAAGCCAAGACGCTGACCCATACCTAACGAGAATCCACCGGCGCGCTTCTTGGCTACCTCGCGCAGACCGACGATCTCAATCACGGCATCCACCCGACTACGCGGGATTCCGTTGGATGCTGCGATGGCATACAGGTGGTTGTACGCAGTACGTCCTGGCTGAATCGACCGCGCTTCCAGCAACGCCCCCACCGTCGACAACGGCGCAGGCAACTGCTGGTACGGCATCCCGTTGACGGTGACAGAACCTGAGGTCGGTGCATCCAGACCCAGAATCATGCGCATCGTCGTGGACTTCCCGGCACCGTTCGGGCCAAGGAATCCGGTGATCTTGCCGGGCTGCACAGAAAAACTCAGGTCATCAACGGCCTTCTTGCTGCCATAAACCTTGGTGAGGTTCTTCGCCTCAATCACGCTGTCTCCTCAAACTGAGTGGACGAGATATGAATGGAGCCCCAATGCGGAATCGAACCGCAGACCTTCTCATTACGAGTGAGACGCTCTACCAACTGAGCTATTGGGGCCAGCCCCGGAATGCTCCGGATGACTGCCGGACCACTCTACCGGCGGCGAGGCTCAGGTGTATTAGTTGCCCATACCGCAGTTGACTCGGGCTCCGGGGGTTGTGCCTTCGAAGTAGAACTTGTCGACCGCTTGGTCCACACAATCGCTTCCGCGCATATAGGCGGTGTGTCCATCGCCGTTCCACGACACCAACGCTGCAGTGGGCATCTGGGCGGCCGTCTGGGTAGCCCATCGGTAGGGAGTGGCCGGGTCATTCACAGTTCCCACCAGCATGACCGGAGGTGCACCCTCACCGGTCATCTTCTTGGCCGCATCAGTGGCTGGTGCCGGCCAGTCGTAGCAAGGAAGGTTCCCCCACGCTAGGTCTGGGCCAAACAGTGGAGCTGATGCCTTCCATTGCGTGGCGAGTTCTTCAGTGCGTGCGACGTTCGCACGGTCAGGCCGATCCAGGCAGTTCACCCCGTACAGCGCATCGATGGAATTACTGCTGTAGGTGCCATCCTCATTGCGACCGGTGAAACTGTCGACGATCTCTTCCAGGTCGCTGCCATCGCCGGAGAACGCCGAAGACAATGCGTCGCGCAACATAGGCCAGCCAGAGCGCTGTTCGTAGAGCGACCCAACAATGGCGTTGAAGGCCATCGCTCGGGTCAACGGTCGGCTGGTGTCGGTGGACAACGGTTTGGTTTGCAAGCTGGTGAGGAAGTCACTGATGCGCTTCATCCCGGCGGCCTGCCCATCGGGCAATGGACAGTTGCCGTGCTTAGGGCAATTCGCGACGAACCGGCTCAGTGCCAGTTGGAAACCATCTGATTGGCCTTGGGCAAGTTCGTCGTTCGTCAGATCCGGAGCGATGACTCCATCAAGGACGAACCGATCAACACTGTTGGGAAATAGGTTGATGAAGGTGAGCCCCAAGAAGGTTCCGTAGCTCTTACCGAGGTAGGAGATTTTCTTTACGCCCAAGACACCACGGATGATGTCCATGTCTTTAGCAGCCGGAACCGTTCCCACATTGGCCACCAAGGTCGCCGAACGCTCCTTGCACCCCTGACCCAAACCGTGGGCGGTATCGGTGACGGCCTTGGTTTCTTCCGCAGACCATGGGGTGCCCATGGTCGAGACAAAGTTGTCAGTCTGAGCTGCGGTCAAGCATTGAAGGGGGGTGCTTGTTCCTACCCCGCGCGGATCGAAGCCGACCACGTCGAACCGGTCGGAGACTGATGGCGACAAGAACGCGTCGTAGCTGCGCGCGAAGTCCAGTCCAGAACCGCCGGGACCACCCGGATTAACCAGCAACGGCCCGAGGCCATGAGCAGAATCGCGTGCTTTGTGTCGATTGATGTTCAGGGCAATCGTCTGACCGTTGGGGTCGTCGTAACTCAACGGAACAGAGATCGTGGCGCATTGGAATCCGTCGTCGCAGGCCTTCCAATTGACGGTTTGCGAATAGAACCGATCGAGGTCACCCGTATGTGCCGTCGTCGTCGGTGAATCAGTTGCCGGAGATGTCGATGCCGTGAGTGAACATCCGGTCATTCCGAGGGTAAGAACCGTCGCTACGGCCAACGGTGTCATCCATTGACGTCTCATTGGCCCACCGCGTAACGCAAGTCTGGATTACGCAGATCCACCGTCAACGCTTCCATCGCCAGGATGGGAGCAACGTTTGCTGCCAATGCCAGGCGAGCTCGTTCCAAGGCATCCAACCGGCGCATAGTCGATACCGGATCACTGGATTGCGCGAGCCGCACGATGTCGGCACGGGCTTCGCCATTGACTAACTCGATGTGGCGATTCGGATCATCCGCACCGAACTGGTGAGCCAGGACGTCTCGGTAGAGCGCCATCAAATCCAACAAGACCCGATCAAGTTCGTCGCGCTGTGCTCGGGTACGGCGTTTCGCTTGTCGGTCATCGAGTTCTTTCATCGCCCCTTTGACCCCACGTTGTGCGCCCCGTAAACCCTTGCCTTCGGCCCCGTCTCCCCAAGCCTGTAGGAAGTCTTCTCGTTCGGCGGCATCCAGTTCTTGAGTGGCGGCAACAGCTTGTTCCTGCGCCGTCGTGACCAAGGTGGCGGCCGTCTTCATGCACATCTGCAGATCGGTCAGCGCGTGTGGAACCGCAAGTACCTGCTGACGACGAACTCGCGCATCAGC
>JBDHZU010000041.1:0-14385 GCA_039812085.1 Candidatus Nanopelagicales bacterium
CCAGCGGGGCCGTCGCGAAACCGTATTCCTCAGCACCGAGCAACGCAGCGATGACGACATCACGTCCGGTCTTGAGCTGACCGTCGGTCTGGACCACAACGCGATCACGCAGACCGTTGAGCAGCAAGGTCTGCTGGGTTTCCGCCAGGCCCAGTTCCCACGGTCCACCCGCATGCTTGAGGCTGGTCAGCGGTGAGGCACCCGTTCCACCGTCATGACCGGAAATGAGCACCACGTCGGCATGGGCCTTGGCCACACCAGCCGCCACCGTGCCCACACCCACTTCACCGACCAGCTTCACGTGGACTCGGGCCTGCGGATTGGCGTTCTTCAGGTCGTGGATCAGTTGGGCAAGATCCTCGATTGAATAAATGTCGTGGTGCGGAGGCGGGCTGATCAGACCAACGCCCGGAGTGGAGTGGCGAGTCTTAGCCACCCACGGGTAGACCTTGTGGCCGGGTAACTGACCACCCTCGCCGGGCTTTGCTCCCTGGGCCATCTTGATCTGAATATCGTCGGCATTGACCAGGTAGTTACTGGTCACACCGAATCGACCAGAGGCAACCTGCTTGATAGCGCTACGGCGGGAGTCGCCGTTCTCGTCTGGCGTGAATCGATCCGGATCCTCGCCACCCTCACCGGTGTTGGACTTTGCGCCCAAACGGTTCATGGCAATGGCCAGTGTCTCGTGCGCTTCTTGGCTGATCGAGCCATAGCTCATCGCACCCGTGGAGAACCGCTTGACGATCTCGCTGACCGGCTCCACCTCGTCCAATTCCACGGGTGCCCGAAGTCCCTCACGGAACCTGAACAGTCCGCGCAGAGTCATCAATTCTGCGGATTGGTCATCCACCTTGTCGGTGTATTCCTTGAAAACGTCGTACCGCTTGTTCCGAGTGGAGTGCTGCAGCCGGAACACCGTTTCGGGGTTGAACAGGTGAGGTTCGCCCTCACGACGCCACTGATATTCACCACCCACATTGAGCGTCCGGTGGGCCGGTGGGACGCCATTCGGTGGGTACGCCACTCGGTGACGTGCGGCTACCTCAGCAGCAATAACGTCGATACCCACACCGCCAAGCTTGCTGACTGTTCCGGTGAAGTAGGTGTCGACGAGTTCCTGGGACAGTCCGATCGCTTCGAAGACCTGCGCACCGCGGTAGCTAGCGACCGTGGAGATACCCATCTTGCTCATCACCTTGAGCACACCCTTGCCCAATGCCTTCACCAGGTTGCGCACTGCCTGAGCAGAATCAATGCCCGTGATCATGCCGGTACGGACCAGATCCTCCACTGACTCCATCGCCAGGTAAGGGTTGATCGCTGCTGCTCCGTAACCGATCAGCAGGGCAACGTGGTGGACCTCGCGAACGTCACCAGATTCCACGATGAGGCTGACCTGGGTGCGACGCTTGGTGCGAACCAGGTGGTGGTGCACGGCAGCAGTAGCCAGCAGGCTGGGGATCGGAGCAAGCTCAGCGTCGCTGTCTCGATCAGACAGCACGATGAAGTCGACTCCGCGATCGACGAGCCCATCGACCTCGGCACAGATTTGGCGCAGTCGATTCTCCAGCGCGTGGCCACCACCTTCCACCGGGTAGAGGGTGGAGATTTTGGCGCTGGCGTAATCGGGGTTGCCGTCGTCGTCGATATGGACGATCTTGGCCAGTTCGTCGTTGTCGATCACTGGGAATGACAACACGATGTGCCGGCAGTGTTCCGGGCCAGCATCGAGCAGATTTAGTTCCCGACCAATGGAGGACGACAACGAGGTCACGATCTCTTCGCGCAGTGCATCCAGCGGCGGGTTGGTGACTTGAGCGAACAGTTGTGAGAAGTAGTCGAACAGCAGGCGGGGACGATTGGACAAGGCCGCAATCGGAGTGTCCGTCCCCATGGAACCGAGAGCTTCCAGGCCGTTACGCGCCATCGGGGTCAGCAAGATCTTGAGTTCTTCGTTGGTGTAACCGAAGGCTTGCTGACGACGCAGCACAGACGTATGGGTATGAACGATGTGTTCACGATCCGGCAGGTCTTCCAAGTGGATGAGTCCGGTATCGAGCCACTCTTCGTACGGTTGCTCGGCCGCCAGCGTGGACTTGATCTCCTCGTCCTCGATGACCCGACCGTTGATCAAGTCGACCAGGAACATGTGACCGGGCTGCAGGCGTCCCTTTCGCACGACGGTGGCCGGGTCCAGTTCAAGCACACCTGCTTCAGAACCGAGTACGACCAGACCATCTTCGGTAATCCAGAAACGTCCGGGACGCAGGCCATTGCGGTCGAGCACAGCACCAATGACCGAACCATCGGTAAAGGAAACGCTGGCTGGTCCGTCCCACGGCTCCATCAAGGTGGAGTGGTACTCGTAGAACGCGCGACGCGCAGGATCCATCGCCGGGTTGTTTTCCCAAGCCTCCGGAATCATCATCAGCACGGCATGCGGCAACGAACGTCCACCAAGGTGGAGCAGTTCAAGCACTTCATCGAAGCTGGCGGAGTCTGATCCGGTATCGGTGCATACCGGGAACAGGCGACGCAGATCCCCGGCAATAACGTCACTGGACAGCATTGCTTCGCGGGCCGTCATCCAGTTGCGGTTGCCCTTGACCGTGTTGATCTCACCGTTGTGGGCGATGTACCGGAAGGGATGTGCAAGTGGCCAACTCGGGAACGTGTTGGTGGAGAAGCGAGAGTGCACCACACCGAGAGCGGAGGCGAATCGCGCATCGGACAAATCCGGGAAGAACGGCTCAAGCTGACCGGTAGTGAGCATTCCCTTGTACACCAAAGTGCGGCTACTCAGACTTGGGAAGTAGATGCCTACTTCTCGCTCGGCTCGCTTACGCAGGCAGAAGGCCAGGCGTTCCAGCGGCAGACCTGAGACACCAAGTTCGGTAGCGGCGACAAAGAGTTGTTCGAACGCTGGCATCGTGCTGCGGGCGGTGTAACCGACGATGTCCGGCGTGGTGGGGACCAGTCGCCAACCCAGAACGGTCAAACCTTCTTCAACCGCGATGGCCTCGATCTGGGCACGAGCTACAGCAGCGGCAGCGGGATCAACAGGTAAGAACGCGCAACCAACGGCGTAGTAGCCCGGCTCAGGCAGCGGGAACGGTGTGACCTCACGCAGGAATGCATCGGGCACCTGCACCAAGATTCCGGCCCCGTCGCCAGTGTCGACCTCGGCACCAGAAGCGCCACGGTGGTCGAGGTTTCGCAGAGCGGTCAGCGCATGAACGACGATCTCGTGACTGGGGATACCCGGCATCGTGGCAACGAAAGAAACACCGCAAGCATCGTGCTCAGCGCGTGGGTCGTAAAGACCTTGTGTGGCCGGCAGAGCGGAGAAGGCAGGGGAAAAACTCGTCGTCACGTCGTACTCCTTGTGGCTCGAACTACCGGTCACCGCGACGATGAGTGCTCCATCGCGTTGATCCGCATCGTTCGTGAATCAGCCAGGGACGACGTTGGCCCTGATGTCAGTCGATAATTCTAACCACTTCGCGCCATTTGGTCATCACCGCGATACCCGCTCACACAACCTGAACAAATGCGAGATCCAGGTCCATTTACTCCGGTCTGGTCAAAACCTGTTCCCGACCAGGCCGCCTATGACCGACGACGACCAGGTAGGCGGCGGCGAGCACTCCCACCAAAACCGCGGTGAACACGTTGATCCGGATGCCAAATACGTGGGTGGCATGGTCGACGCGCAGGAGCTCACAACCCAATCGACCCACGCAATACAAGGCGACATAAAGCGCGAACGCCCGGCCATGACCGAGGGTGAATCGTTTATCTGCCCACACCACGACACCCGCGACCAGAACGCACCAAATGGCCTCATACAGAAACGTAGGATGAAAGGTCGCGAACTGCTCATACCCCGCAGGCCGATGAATCGGGTCGATCTGCAAACCCCACGGCAGCGTGGTTGGCCCACCGAAAAGCTCCTGGTTGAACCAGTTGCCAAATCGCCCGATTGCCTGGGCTAGTGCAATTCCTGGTGCAATCGCATCTGCCAACGGCGGCAGCAACACACCTGCTCGACGGCAGGCAATCCATGCTCCGAGGGCACCACCAAGCACCGCACCCCAGATGCCGAGCCCGCCATCCCAGATGGAAGCAGCCGCAACGATCCCGCGGCCACCTGGCCCGAAGTAGGTCGTGAAGTCGGTTGCTAGGTGATAGAGCCGTGCCCCAACGATTCCGAATGGAACTGCCCAGATCGCGACATCCAGAACGAATCCTGGTTCTCCCCCACGGGCGACATATCGCTTGTCTCCCCACCAGATGGCAACAACGATTCCGGCGAGGATGCACAGTGCATACGCATGGATCGCTAACGGACCTACGTGCCACACGGACACGTTCGGGCTAGGAATGAATCCCAGCAGGGTGAGGGATGACACCGGTCGTCTTAGTGATCAGGCAGCAGCCTTGATGGCCGCCAGCAGTTCCTGCGGCTTGTAGTAAACGCCGTCCTTGTTGTCCAGCGTCTTACCGTTCACGATCAAGGTAGGCGTTCCCGATACCTTGTCGGCTTCGAACTGCGCTTGGCTGTTCGCCACCCAGCCATTGAAGTTGTTGCCCTTCACGCAGGACTGGAAGTTACTCAAGGGATCACCGGTCAAGCCGACCTGCTCACCCAAGGTGAGCAGTTGCTCCTGGGTGTACCCCTCGCCTTCCTTTTCTGGCTGCATCGCGAAGATTCCCTTGTGGTACTCCAACGCCTTGTTCTCGTTGATGGCGCATCCCCAGGCATTCGTCGCTAGTTGGGACGCATCGTTTCCGAGGTTTTGATCCAGGAAGGTCGTGGGGCGAAGCTGCAGGTTGATCTGGTTTGCCTTCGCTGCATCTTGCAGCGCAGCAGCAGAACCGGAGTCCTCGAACTGCTTGCAGACTGGGCATTGGAAGTCCTCCCACAACTGCACTTGCGGGATGCCGGTGGTGGGGGCTTTGGAGTTCACGACGTAGCCGTAAGTCGTGGTATCCACACCAGCCGGCGAGGCATGGCTGGCATTCGGCTTGTTCGCGTTGTCTTTATTGGTCTTAGTGATGACAGCAGCGGCAATGATGCCTCCGACCAGACCCAGCACCACAAGACCACCAATGATCTTGATCATCCGATCGCGGCGCTTCTCCGCGCTCTCGGCTTGTTTACGGGCGGCTGCAGCCGCTTCGCGGGCAGCATTCTTCGAGCTTTTCGAGGTGGACTTGTCGTTGGACACGCCTGCTCCTGTTTCGCCGATGATCGAGTGCGACGTTCACCGTATCCGACGCACCGGCCAAGACAATCGATCCCCGCCGGACTTAACCACGGTCTTTACGTCGGACACCTTCAGCTAGTTCAGCGGCCAAACGAGCTGCCGCAGAGGCGCCCTGGGCAGGAGTGTCAGCATCCTGCAGCGCTTTGACGAAAGCTGATCCGACGATGACCCCATCGGCATACTGCGCGATTGCGGCCGCCTGGTCGCCATTCGATACCCCAAGCCCCACACAAACTGGCGCAGTGGTGGCCTGCCGAACTCGTCCTACCAGAGTCTCGGCTGCACCCGACACCGCGGTTCGCGTCCCTGTCACACCCATCGTGGAGGCGGCGTAGACAAATCCCGAACACACCGAACTCACTAGTCCAATGCGCTCGTCGGTCGAACTTGGCGCGACCAAAAACACTCGGTCAATGTCGTTGGCATCAGTCGCGGAAATCCAGGTCGCTGCTTCTTCTGGAGTCAGATCTGGGGTAATAACTCCGGCTCCGCCTGCCTGTCGCATAGCAGCGGCGAACTCCTCCTGGCCGTAACGTTCGATCGGATTCCAGTAGCTCATCACCAACGCGGGTGCCCCAGTTCCAGCGACCCCTTCAACGACTCGCAGCACATCCTTCGTGCGCACACCGGCCGCTAATGCGTGGGCAACGGCATCTTGAATGACCGGACCATCCATCAACGGGTCGCTGTACGGCAACCCGACTTCCACAATGTCCACGCCGTTTTCCACCATCGCAGCGATAACGGGCACACAGTCGGCCATCGTGGGGAATCCAGCAGGCAGGTACGCGATTAACGCCGCCCGGTCTTCCGCGCGCGCAGCCGCGAACGTTTCGGCAAGGCGACTCACGACACACCCCCACTAGATGCATCCTCAACGAGGCCGAACCATTTGGCTGCAGTCGCCACATCCTTGTCGCCGCGACCGGATAGGTTCACCAGAATCGTGGCGGCTGGACCCAGACGTTGTCCCAATCGCAGTGCTCCTGCGATGGCATGGGCACTCTCAATCGCCGGAATGATGCCTTCGGTACGACTCAACAACGCGAAGGCGTCCATCGCTTCGGTATCGGTGACCGCTTCATAGCTCGCGCGTCCGACATCTTTCAGCCAGGCGTGCTCGGGACCGACGGATGGATAGTCCAAACCCGCACTGATCGAGTGCGACTCGACGGTCTGTCCGTCCTCGTCCTGCAGCAGATAGGAGCGAGCACCATGCAGCACCCCGCTGGCACCAACCGAGAGCTTGGACGCATGTCGACCGGTTTCGATTCCTTCTCCCCCGGCTTCAAATCCGTACAGCGCGACGTCACTGTCATTGCGGAAAGCGTGGAAGATTCCGATCGCATTGCTTCCCCCACCGATGCAGGCAGCCACAGCACTCGGCAGTTCGCCAGTCAGTTCCAGAGTTTGAGCTCGGGCTTCATCGCCGATGACCCGATGGAAATCGCGCACCATCTCCGGGAATGGTGCTGGACCGGCCACAGTGCCGAGCAGGTAGTGGGTGGTGTCAACGTTCGTTACCCAGTCGCGCATTGCCTCGTTGATGGCGTCCTTCAGCGTCCGGCTTCCTGCCGTCACGGGAATGACAGTCGCGCCCAACAACTGCATTCGCGCAACGTTCAGTGCCTGCCGCTGGGTGTCTTCCTCGCCCATGTAGACGACGCATTCCAAGTCGAACAAAGCAGCCGCAGTCGCGGTCGCGACACCGTGTTGACCCGCACCAGTTTCGGCAATCACCCGGGTCTTCCCCATGCGCTTGGTCAGCAAGGCTTGGCCCAACACATTGTTGATCTTGTGGGATCCGGTGTGGTTGAGGTCTTCTCGCTTCAGCAAGATTCGAGCCCCGCCAGCATGCTCGGACAATCGTTTGGCGTCGGTGAGCGGACTTGGCCGACCGGTATAGGAACGATTGAGTTCCGCCAGTTCGGCTTGGAACGATTCATCGTTGCTTGCCGAACGATAGGCAGCATCCAGTTCATCCAAGGCCGCCATCAAAGCTTCGGGGACGAATCGTCCCCCGTAGATTCCGAAACGGCCATCCTGGTCAGGAACTTGCGGGTAGGACTGATCGCTCATTGGCCAGTCCTCGGTGATTTCACCGACGGATGAGCACCAGCTGCCACCAGCGCAGAAATCGCTGCCGACGAATCGTTGCTGGTCACTAACGCTTGCCCAACGAGGACCGCATCGGCCCCGGAACCGGCATAGGTCAACAGATCGCGTGCATCCTTGATGCCACTTTCCGCGACCAAGGTGACCGTGGGGGGAACGAATGGAGCAATGGTCGCGAAAACTCCGGGATCAACCTCGAGGGTTTTCAGATTACGGGCATTGACCCCGATCAGCGTGGCCCCCGCAGCCAATGCTCGCTTCAGTTCAGCCACATCGTGGACTTCCACCAAAGCGGTCAAACCCAGCGATTCCGCACGTTCGATCAACGACACCAATGCTTGATCGTCCAAGGCCGCAACGATGAGTAACACCATGTCAGCGCCATGCACGCGCGCTTCCCAGAGCTGGTAGCTGGTGACGATGAAGTCTTTGCGTAAGACAGGAATATCAACGGCCGCACGGACCGCATCGAGGTCGGCCAGACTTCCTCCGAAGCGACGTTCTTCGGTCAGTACCGAGATGCAGGCCGCTCCCCCTGCCTCGTACACCCGAGCCAGTTCCGCTGGGTCATCAATCGGTGCCAACGCTCCTGCACTGGGGCTGGCACGCTTGACCTCAGCAATCACTTTGACTTGTTCGCTGCGCAATGCGGCCATCACATCGCGGCAGGCAGGTAGACCTTCAGCTTGTGATTTGAGCGTCTCCAGCGGGACGCGCTGCTGACGCGAGGAGAGGTCCTCGCGCACACCAACGAGGATGTCGTCCAGAACGGTCACTGTTCCAGGGTAGTGAGCAATCAGATTCCGGTGAGACCCGAGTCGAGGAACGGCACACCAGGCACATTGCGCAAGACCGTGAACAGCACCACTGCGATCGCAGCGGCAATTCCCAACGGACGACCCCATCGCTTGAGGAAAGCAGAGCCGATCTCGGGCCGTCCGGTCCAACTTCGCACCAGCCACAGGATGAGGAACGCCACCACCACCGGAATCATGACGACCACCATGAGGTTGTGATCAGCCGCTCGTACGACATCACCATGAAGCAGATCGTGCGTTGCTCGTAAACCGCCGCAGCCGGGACAGTCCCACCCCGTGACGTACTTCAACGGACACAGTGGATAGTGACCTGGCTGGTTGGGATCGACCAGCGCAACATAGGTGCTGGCGGCGAACAAACCAGTGATCGTGGCAACCGGGGCGACCATTCGTTGCCGCCGAGAACGCTGATCAACCGTGAGTTCAGAGTGCGCGTGTTCGATCGTTGCGCTCTGTTGGACGTCTGTCACAACACACCCACCTCGAATAACCGACCCAATCGACCTGTTGCTGCCAAGACTAGGGTCGCGACGGCCCACAGCACCAGACTGAACAGCACGAATGCGCGTGCCTTGCGTGCAGCGGAATAGGCCGCCGCATCTTCTCCCCTGTCCCACAGGATGTCTACCCGCGACGCGAAATAGACCGCAACGACACCGGTGATCGGGAAGCAGCACAAGGTGGCAACGACGGCGGGAACCAGCCACGAATTAGGTGCCCTCATGTCGGCCATTCTGGCGACTGACGGACCGAATCCTGAGCATCGGCACTCTTGGGAACGATGGGAGGGATTGATCCGGTGTTACTGATATCGCTCACATCACGCGCAAGTTCAACGGTGAAGCACGCTCCCCCTTCTGGTGCGTGTCCCGCACTGGCCGTGCCACCGAGGCGTTGTGCGAGTCGTCCAACCAGTGCCAGACCTACTCCACTGCCTACTCGGCGGACTCCGCGATAACGGCTGTAGAGGACCGCGGGTTGGAAGGCGACGTTCAAGTCCTCATCTGCCAGACCGGGTCCACTGTCGCGGACTTCAATGACGACAGAGTCGACAATGACATGGACCTCGAGCACGATGACTCCACCCGAGGGTGTGACCCTAAGCGCATTGGCCACCAAGTTGTCCATGATCTGGCGCACGCGGATCTCATCACTATTTCCCGGAATGCTGTGTTCGTTGGTGACGACCGACAGTGTGAGACCTTCCGCTGAACAGCGCCGACCCCATACCTCTGCCGCATCACGAGCCACCTGAGCGAAGTCCATCGAGATCGGAGTAATGGAAAAGTCGGCAGATCCCAATCGCGACAGTTCCAGCAAGTCAGCGACCAAGCGATCGAGTCGATCCGTTTCCCGGATCAAGGTGGCTGCCGTGACTTCACGCTGTTGTTCCGGCAGAACTCCATCGGAAATTGCTTCGGCATATCCCCGAATCGCCGTCATCGGAGTACGGAGTTCATGTGACACGGAGAGCAGGAAGTCACGTTGGCGGCCCTCCGACATCGCCAAGGCATCCCGCAATTCGTTCATGGACTCGGCCAGTTCGGCGATCTCTCTTGGACCCTCGACCGGGACGCTGACCTCACGATTTCCGGAAGCGAGTTCGGTGGCCGCTGACGCTGCCCGACCCAAGGGCCGCGATAGACGGGCGGCCAACAAGCTGCCCGCAGCAATTGCGATGATCACGCCAATCGCCAACGCAAGGACGAACCGGCCCAGCGTGGCTTCCGCAACCTTTGAGGCCACGCTGACTGGTTGGGTCAACAACAAGTAACCACCATCGGACAACGGACGGGCCGCATAGAACAGATCTGGTCCATCACCAACATGCTTCTCACCGGAAATAACTTGATGCCGAGCAATCTGTTCGTGCTGTGCTGGCGTCAGTTCACTATCGATTCCACCAGGAAATACCTCGCCCACCTGAACGTAAAACGCAGTGATGTTGTCCTTGGTCAAACGCTGGGTGACTCGGTCCGGCAGGACTTCCGGATTAGCCTCGGCTCGCTCCACGACGACCGCAGCAGCTTCAGACAATTGGTCCAGGTTTGAGCGGGCCGCTTGTTCGGCAGAGCTACTGGCGAGCGGCAACGCCACCAACGCGGCGACCAGCATCGTAAGGATGGCGACCAGAGCGGTGACAAGTGCAATTCGGAAGCCGAGTCCGGTTCGACGTTTGCCTGTGTGGGCAGGCATAGCCTCCGCTGCCGCCGAGCCAACGCCAGGTGAGTCAATCCCAGGTGCGTCAGTTGGCACGATCGTCTGCGGCGTAGCCGACACCGCGAACGGTTCGAATGTTGCCGCCTTCACCGAGCTTGGAGCGCAACGACGCAACGTGTACATCGACGGTGCGCGTCTCCACAGCCGAGGCGTAACCCCACACCTCACGAAGCAGTTGATCGCGGCTAAATACCGTGCCGGGGCGCAGCATCAGATGGGCCAGCAAGTCGAACTCGGTTGCGGTCAAACTCACCGGTTCACCAGAAACTGTCACTCGGCGCTGTGCCCGATCTAACGTCACTTCTCCGACGGTGATCACTGCCCCATCAGAGGTCGAGCCAACTCCGGCTCGTCGAACGTGGGCCTTTACTCGGGCCACCACTTCTCGCGCACTGAACGGCTTGGTGATGTAGTCGTCCCCACCAATTTCCAGACCCAAGATCCGATCGACTTCGTCGTCTCGGGCCGTGCAGAAGATGACCGGAACCCAGTTGTCTTGTGCACGCAACGCACGACAGACATCAGTACCCGTCATTCCGGGCAACCCGACATCAAGCAGTACAGCCGCTGGCCGTTGGGTGGGGATCGCTTCGAGGGCGTGCTCTCCATCCGCGACGATGCACGTCTGGAAGCCTTCCCGACGCAGGTAAAGGTCGAGAAGCTCCGCGATCGGCTGCTCGTCCTCGACGATGAGGACCAGGCCGCTTGACTCTGCGGTCATGCTGTCCCGGCGTCGGCCTTCTCGGTGAGCTCACGTTCGGCGGATGCCTCTTTAGCCGGTGGGTACTGCCCGTATCCCATGCTCTGCATGGCCTTACCCACGATCAGGCCGAGCACGATGATGCCAACGCCCACCCAGAACAGCCATGGCTTGGCCATGCACACACCGACGGTTCCGACGACGAAGGCAAACGTGATGATCCAGGTGGTCACCCAGGCGGCAGGGGTACGGCCATCTTCGTCGCGCGGCTCTGGGTAGTCAGGAATCTGGTCGGTGCTCATCTGTGGAGTCTCCTACTGTTCGGGCTGCTACTCGACGTTGGGGTCGACCTTATCTGTCGCCACTGTTTCTCACTGCGACGACACGGTACGACGGATCATCGCCCCACGCCCGCCTATGGCTGATTCCCCACCGAATCTGTACCTGATTCGGAAGATTCAGCCGTGGGATCCAATCCTGCGTTGAGCGCCTCCCAGTCCGAAAGCTCTCGAGGCGCGCCCGCTGATTGTTCGGCAGATAGTTCTCGCCACCGGTCGGCGTACTTCACCACGGCCAGCCCAGCAACGATCACCAACGCACCAGCCAGCGCCAGCGCGATCCACCACAGTGATGTGGACATCGATACAACAGCATCGGCGGCATGGCCCTTTGCCGCTCGCTGAGTCGAATCGGAGAGCAGGAATCCGATGACCCCCCCAATGATCAGCGCGCCGGCCAGCACGATCAATCCACCAATGACCCGTCGAATCGACCCTTTCGTGGCAAGTAACGCGGGGATACAGGCAGTCGCGATCCACGCACCAGTGGCAGCAACGGGAACCAGCGAGGAACCGGTAAAACTCACATGAGTTGTCCCAAGCCCCATCTCTGCCACTGATGCCTGTATCCACGTGCGTTGAAGGATGAGCAGTGCACCCACGGCACCAATCACTAATACCGATAGCGCGGCTGAATATCGGCTCACTGGGCGGACTCGTCATCACCAACGGGCAGCAGAGAATCAGCAATGGCGACCGCCCGCAAGACGGCGGCGGCTTTGTTCTCACACTCTGCTTGTTCGGTTGCCGGATCAGAGTCGGCGACTAATCCCGCACCGGCCTGCACGAACGCTCGACCATCGCGGATGACAGCCGTGCGAATAGCGATGGCGGTATCGAGGTCCCCAGCAAAGTCGAGGTAGCCCACACATCCGCCATACAGCCCACGGCGCGTCGGCTCCAGCTCGTCGATGATGCTCATCGCACTGTGTTTGGGTGCCCCGGACAACGTGCCCGCGGGGAACGTCGCTGCCAACAAGTCGTAGGCGGACTTGTCTGGTGCGAGTTGGCTGACCACCGTCGACACGATGTGGATGACGTGGGAGTACCGCTCGATGTTCATGAACTCAACGACCTCGACTGATCCCGGGGCGCTCACCCGTCCCAAATCGTTACGGCCCAAGTCCACCAACATCAGGTGCTCAGCACGTTCTTTCTCATCGGCGAGCAAGTCTTCAGCTAGTGCGGCATCTTCGGCGGCATCTTTGCCGCGTGGGCGTGTTCCCGCGATCGGGTGCAGCATCGCTCGACCTTGCGTCAACGTGACCAAGGCTTCTGGACTCGAACCCACGACATCGAAGTTGCTCACTGCCTGACTAATGGCAGGGAACCGAATCAGATACATGTAGGGACTGGGGTTCGTTACCCGCAACACTCGGTAGACATCGAGCGAATCAGCGGCCACGTCAGTCTCAAATCGTTGCGACAACACGATCTGGAAAGCATCCCCTGCCCGAATATGTTCGCGGCAGATCTCGACTCCGGCTTGGTACTTCTCCTTAGCAGTCTGCGCATGCACCTGTGCCACAGCCGACTCGTCCAACGCCCACACGGTGCCTTCCTGCGGCTTTGTGAGGTCTGCCTGCATCTGATCGAGTCGACGCAACGCATCGGCGTACAACGAATCGGCATCCTGTGCCGGATCGGTGCAGATGACGTTGGCTACCAACAGCACACTTCCGCGATGGTGATCCACTACTGCCAGATCGCAGACCAACAGCATTGCGATGTCCGGAAGGTGAAGATCGTCTACTGCGCTATCCGGCAGACGCTCCCAGTGCCGTACGGCGTCGTAGCCGATCATTCCCACCAAGCCGCTGGTCAGTGGTGGCAGACCGTGGATGCGCTCGGAATGCAGTAACTCCAGCACATCGCGCATCACATCCAGCGGACGACCCGAGTCAGGTAATCCAGCCGGTACCTCGCCAACCCAGGCGGCACGACCATCGACTTCGGTCAGCATGCCAGGCGCGTTCACACCAATGAACGAGTAACGCGACCACTGACGTCCGTTTTCCGCCGACTCCAGCAAGAACGTTCCCGGCCGGTTATCGGTGAGCGCACGATACAAACCAACTGGCGACAGGTCATCGACCATGAGTTGCCGAACAACTGGTGTGACCGTGCGACTGCCGGAAATATCGGCGAACTCTTCTGCGGTAGGCACGGTGTGCGCATCCACGCGAGACGCACGACGATAGATGTCTTCCACCTCGGGTGTGCTCATGGCTGTTCCACCGGAATAACTGCCGTGTCGAAACAGGATTGCTTGCCCGTGTGACAAGCCGGTCCGGTTTGATCCACCATCAACAACAGCGCATCGCTATCGCAGTCGATCCGGATCTCGCGTACGTACTGGATATTGCCCGAGGTATCACCCTTGGCCCATAGCTGATTGCGACTACGTGACCAGTAGGTCGCCCGCCCTGTTTCCACGGTCTGTCGAAGCGAGTCGGCGTTCATCCACGCCAACATGAGCACCTGTCCAGTGTCGTGCTGTTGTGCGATCGCTGGCACGAGGCCCGCAGCATCGAAGGAGATCCCTGCTAACAACGCAGCAGTGTCATCGGAAGCAACAGCCATGAGTGCATTCTGCCGTGTCTGGCTCACTTCGGCATGAGGCACGACCGAAGACCAGTCCACGGAGCCGGGCTTGGGCTGATTACGCCGTATTGCGAGTCATCCACTCGGTGACCTCAGTACGGTGAACGAATGGGCACCGGATCACCTCATTCCAATTGGGCAAAGAGCGAACGCGCAGTCGTTGCGGAACTTCTCGAACAAGCGGGGCCAGATGCACCCACCTTGTGTGGGGAATGGACTACTCGAGACTTGGCTGCGCACCTTGTCGTTCGAGAGAAGCGGCCGGATGCCAGCCTCGGCATCGTGGTCTCCCAAGCGGCTGGCTGGACAGAACGTGT
>JBDHZU010000042.1:0-13986 GCA_039812085.1 Candidatus Nanopelagicales bacterium
GCGACCTGTTTTGCCGTGGCGGATTCGTCTACATGCGCACAACGCAAGGACCGGAACCCGTTCATGTCATTTACCGCCGAATTGATGACGAATACCTCGACCCGATCCACTTCGAGCCAGACTCGGTGTTGGGTGTGCCCGGTTTGCTTAACGCGGCGCGCGCTGGGGCGGTCACCATCGCCAATGGAGTCGGCAATGGGGTAGCTGATGACAAGGCGCTCTACCCGTACGTTCCCGCGATCATCGAGTACTACCTGGGCGAGAAGCCGATCCTGCCGAACGTTCCCACCTTCGATCTCATGCAGACCGATCAACGCCTGCACGTGCTGGAACGGCTGGACAAGATGGTGGTCAAACCCGTAGACGGTTCCGGTGGGTACGGACTCGTCATGGGACCCAAAGCCACTGATGAAGAACTCGCGAAGGTCGCTGAGGAAATCCAGCGCGATCCACGCGCATGGGTGGCCCAACCGGTGGTCACCCTGTCTACCTCGCCCACGGTGACCCCGAGTGGTCGTCTTGCTCCGCGTCATCTGGATCTGCGTCCGTTCGCTGTCAACGACGGTCGCAAAGTGTGGGTGTTGCCGGGTGGACTCACGCGAGTGGCCCTTAACGAGGGCAGCATGGTCGTCAACTCGTCCCAAGGCGGCGGTTCCAAAGACACCTGGGTGCTGTCGAGTCGAGCTGATGACGTGGACGACGATTGGGATGAATTGCGTGCCAGTGTGACTGCTCGACGTAACCGTGCAACCCCCGAACGTTCGCCGGGTAGTCCGCGTGAATCGGCCCCTCGAATCCACGAAGCTCGTCTGCGGCAGCAAGAGGAACAACAACAGCAGTCCGCTGGCGGTGATGGGGCATGCTGAGTCGTCTTGCCGAGAGCTTCTTCTGGGTGGGTCGTTACATCGAACGTGCCGAAGGCACCACACGACTACTCGCCGAACATCACCAACTATTGGTGGAAGACACCCGCGTCCCACCGGAGGAAGGCTGCCGAGTCCTGCTGGATGCGTTGGGTCTTAGCGCGCCAGAAGCACCTGTCGCCAATGACCCGCACAGCTTGGTTCGGCTCGTCCTGGGTTCGCCGAGTGATTCGGGCACCGTGGCTGGTGCAGTGACCGCTGCTCGGGAGAACGCGCGAGCAATTCGGGATGCGCTCTCTGGTGATGTCTACGAGGCGTTGAACAGTGTCCATTTGCGACTGGTTGCTGCCACGTCCAGTTCGGTAGGCCCCACCAGCCCTGGCGTGCTGCTGCATGGCGTGCTGGAACGGCTCGCCGTTGTTGCCGGAGTGCTGGACTGGACGAGCCCGCGAGACGAAGCCTGGGTGTTCCTGCGTCTTGGTCGAGCGCTGGAACGTATCGACATGACAGCGCGACTGCTCAACGTTCGTCACGACCTGTTGTGGCCAGAGAGTGGTCCGGCAACGGCGCTGCGTGCGGCTGGTGGTCTGCACGCGTTCTTGCGCGGTGGGCACCCGTTGAACGGAGAGAAGGTGCGCGAGTTCTTGGTGCTTGATCCCACCTTCCCGCGGTCCATGCTGGGGTGTTCAATCGCGGCCGAACAAGCTGCTCGCGAACTGGAATCACTCGGATCGGTGTCCACCACCGATGGAATCCTGCGAACGGTTGGTTTGCTGCGAAGTGAACTTGAGTTCGTCCCAGAAAAGCCCGATGAGGATCTGATTGATCGACTCGTCAGCTACGGACAAGCCAGTGCGCTTGCTGCTGGAACCGAGGTCAGCACGAGCTTCTTCCGTCAGACCGGCACGATCGTGTGGAGCCACTGATGAGTTGGCGACTCGAAGTTACGCATGTGACCGGACTGGAGTACTCCGAGCCAGTTCGAGTCTCTTTCAACGAGGCTCGGATGACTCCGGCTGATACCGCTGGACAGTTGCTCATCGCGCACGACTTGAAGGTCAGCCCAGACGCCCGCGTTGTGTCCTATGTGGACTACTGGGGAACCTTGGTCGAGGCATTCGACGTACACGAGGAACACACCACGCTAGAGATCGTGTCCCGCAATGTGGTGGACACTCCTGAGGCCAGCGAACGGCCAGAAGGCGTCGGCTGGGAGGTGCTGCGGGAGGCCACGGTGACCGATACATGGTGTGAGTACCTGCGCCCCACCGACTACGTGGATGATGCTCGCACCGACGAGTTCCGAATCGACATCGTTGATCGGATGGCTGCTGCCGAAACTCCACGGGCCGCCATCGACATTGCGATTCAAGAAGTGCGTGCGCACCTGGAATATCGCACCGGATCGACCTCGGTTTCCACCACGGCCAGCCAGGCATGGGAACACCGACTAGGTGTCTGCCAAGACTTCAGTCACGTCACCCTGTCTCTGTTGCGTGCGGTCGGTATCCCGGCTCGCTACGTCAGTGGCTATCTCTACACCGGCGATGGAACTATCGGGGAAACCGTCACCGGAGAAAGTCACGCCTGGGTGGAATCGTGGGATGGAGCGTGGTGGGCGAGTGATCCCACCAACGGACTGCCCGTCGGCGAAGGACACTGCGTAGTTGCGCGAGGCCGTGACTACGCCGATGTCAGCCCCCTGAAAGGTGTGTATGCCGGGGGCGAGTCCCAAGAACTCGGTGTCCAGGTGTCGCTGACCCGACTCCCTCGGTAATGCCGCCCGCGCTCACGAATCGGTTTGTGTGATCCAACCCCGGTAGTCGGCAATATCGTCTGGAACCGTTCGTAGCAGTGCATCGAGTTCTCGACGTCGAGTTTCCGACAGCTCATCAGTCGGAGTCACCCGCGTCAAGATGGTGAATGCGATCGAACCGGAGTTGGGAAGGCGACGTAGCGTCTGCCTTTCCGTTCGCAGGTAGACCGCGTGAGTGGGATCAATCGGCGGTTCACTGTTCGCAGGCAACGGAAGATGTAGCTGATCGTCGTCCAGCAGAGTCCAGTTCGTCCGAGCGAAGACAGTCGAGCCGTCGTCATCGGCAATTCGGTCGAAGGTCTTGTCCACGGCAGGTTCCAGACGATGTTCGTAATCGGGAACTGGACCATGAATCCCGGTGACATCCAGCCCTAACTTTGATCGCAGATTCCAGCGGGAGGTGAAGCACACCGTTGCCGCAGACAACACCCACTGATCATCCTGCGGAAGTAACAACATGAAGTCCTCGGCAAATCCACGCGCGAGGTCGTCCATCGGAGATTCACTACAAGCGACTGTTCGACCTTGTGATTGTGCGGTAGCAATCGCCAGGTCGCGCAACTCGTTGGCAGCCGCGGTTCCCTGGTCGCCGAACTGGGGCAACGACTCAAAGACGGCCTCGGCATGATGCCCCGACAACACCGCTGCCTTGGCCGACAGATCATCCGCTAAGTGTTCGTCGTTGACCAGCCAGGCATCAGTTGGTTCAGCCCGAATACCGACTGTCCAACGAAAGGTGGCGGCATCAATGCGCGGTGTGGCTCCGACAAACGGGTCCGGCCGAGCAGGCGATGCGGGGCTCACATTCCTAGTTTGCGTGCAATGCCTCGTTGAGTCCGCCCCAATGTCCAGTTCGGGCGACAGCTTCCAATGCACCGGTCACTGAGTTGCGGCGGAACAACAGATCAGCCACGCCGCTGAGATCACGTGCCTTGACGACCTCACCGTCAGGCAGAGCGATCTTGGAGCCGGCAGTGATGTAACACCCTGCCTCCACCACGCTGCGGTCACCCAGGCTGATGCCGACGCCCGCGTTAGCCCCGATCAGGCACCCTTCCCCGATCGAAATGACTTCTTGTCCACCACCGGACAGAGTGCCCATGATGCTGGCGCCGCCGCCGATGTCCGAGCCGTCTCCCACCACAACACCCGCGCTAATCCGGCCCTCCACCATGCTGGATCCAAGCGTTCCGGCGTTGAAGTTGCAGAAGCCCTCGTGCATCACGGTTGTGCCAGAGGCCAAGTGAGCACCCAGACGAACCCGGTCAGCATCAGCAATCCGAACACCCTCTGGGCAGACGTAATCGGTCATCCGCGGGAACTTGTCGATGCTGGTGACTGACAGATGAGTTCCGCGTGCCCGCGCCCGCAGTTGCGCCGTATTGACCTGATCGACCGCGACCGGACCCAACGTTGTCCACGCCACGTTGGCGAGCAGGCCGAAGATTCCATCGAGATTGATCGAGCGCGGGGCAACCAATCGGTGAGACAGCAGATGCAACCGCAGGTAGACATCAGCGGCATCAACCGGCGGGGTCGAAAGATCCTCGATCACCGTGCGGACAGTCTCCACTCGAACTCCGCGGATCTGATCATCGGTGATCGCGGCATCAAGTCCCACCACGTCAGATGGGGTAGCGCTCAGGCTTGGGGTCGGGTACCAAGCGTCGAGCAGTACGTCGTCGGCATAGGTAGCCAGGCCAAGGCCGCTGGCAGGGGAATTGACCGGTGCTGGGCTTTGCGTCGTCACGATGGCTACCGTACTTGTGTGTCCACTGCGCGCCTTGACCTGACTGCTGATGTCGCCGACCTCACGGCGGCACTTGTCGACATTCCTAGTGAGTCCGGCGACGAGCAGGTTATTGCCGATGCAGTGGAACAGGCGTTGAGTAATTCATCGCATCTAACGGTGCAGCGGCTAGGAAATGCCGTCGTCGCACAGACGAACCTGGATCACGCCGAACGAGTGGTGATCGCCGGGCATCTGGATACCGTTCCCGCTGCTGACAATCTGCCGTCTTCGCGTGACGGTGACCTGTTGTTCGGGCTTGGATCCTGCGACATGAAGGGCGGCGTTGCGGTTGCGCTGTCGCTTGCGGCGGAATTGGATGAGCCCAATCGAGATGTGACTTGGGTGTTCTACGACTGTGAAGAAGTCGATGCCGCCCGCAACGGACTTCGTCGGATCGCAGCCGAACAGCCTGAGTTATTGGCAGCGGACTTTGCGATCCTCATGGAGCCGACGGATGCGGGGATCGAGGCAGGCTGCCAAGGGACTCTTCGGGTCGAGGTTCGCGTGCCCGGTAAGCGCGCACACAGCGCACGTTCGTGGAAGGGCGAGAACGCTGTTCATCGAGCAGCCGAGGTGCTCAATCGACTGGTGGACTATTCGCCGGAAGTCGTCGAGGTTGATGGCTTGTCCTACCGCGAAGGTGTGAATGCCGTAGGTATCACCGGTGGTATTGCTGGCAACGTGATCCCGGACGAGGCCGTCGTCACAGTGAACTACCGGTACGCGCCATCGCGATCACCCGAACAAGCGGTGGCTCATGTGGCAGAGGTATTCGATGGGTTCGAGGTAACTGTTGTTGACCATGCGCCCGGTGCTTTGCCTGGTTTAGAACTGCCTGCCGCTAGAGAGTTCATTGCCGCAGTCGGTGAGCAACCTCGGCCAAAGTTCGGGTGGACTGATGTCGCGCGGTTCTCAGAACTGGGTATCCCCGCTGTCAACTTTGGTCCCGGGGATCCGTCGCTGGCTCATGCCGCTGACGAACACGTTCCGGTTGAACAGATTCGTTCGTGTCACGCGCAATTGCGTCAGTGGTTGTCGTCGTAACGAACTGATGGGGCTGCTGGTTCTCAGCAACCCCATCAGTCAGTGTGATGTGGATCAGCCCTCGTTCTTGACGGCTTCCACATCGAGGGTGATCTTCACCTTGTCGCCGACCAGAACGCCGCCTGCCTCGAGGGCAACGTTCCAGGTCAGACCGAACTCCTCGCGGGAGATTTCCGTGCTGGCCTCGAAGCCAACTCGAGTTCCGCCCCACGGGTCGCCGTGAACGCCGACATATTCGACCTCAAGCTCGACCGGCTTGGTCACATCTTTGACGGTCAAGTCACCGCGCAGAACGAACTCGTCACTGCCCTTTTCCACCAGTTCGGTGGATGCGAATGTGATGGTGGGGAACGTCTCGACGCTGAGGAAGTCGTCGCTCTTGATGTGGGCGTCGCGATCTTCATTCTTGCTGTCGAAGCTGTCGGTCTTGATGGTGACGTTGGTGCTGGAGCTGGCTGGGTTATCGCCATCGATGGTGATGGTGCCCTCGACATCGGTGAAGCTGCCGCGCACCTTGGCGACCATGGCGTGACGCACGCTGAAGCCGACGTTGGTATGGCTGGCGTCAATCGTCCAGGTTCCGGAAGCGGCGCTCAGAGCAGAAGTACTCATGTTTCATTCTCTTTCGTGAGGCAAATAGTTGAACTTTCAAATGATACGAACTCGTTGGTCTAGAGGTCTATTCCCGATTGGGAAAAACAATTTGACGAATGTGGTCAGTCCCGCAGGTAGCGTGGCGGTATGCCGTCTGACAGTTCCGATAGTCGCCGTACCGGTCGAGTGCTCTTACGTCGCGATCAAGTCCCCACCACAACCAGTGACCAGCGTTTGCTGGATGCCGCACCGCAGGCGGAATGGCTCAACGAAGACCCCTGGCGAGTTATGCGGATTCAAGCCGAGTTCGTGGAGGGATTCGAGACGTTGTCGGCAATCGGGCCGGCTGTCACGGTGTTCGGTAGTGCTCGGACCAAAGAGACGAGTCCCTGGTACCAGCGCGCGCAGGAGTTGGGTGGTCGATTAGCTGCAGAAGGATTCGCCGTCATCACCGGTGGTGGCCCAGGAATCATGGAAGCGGCCAACCGAGGGGCATGTGAATCCGGTGGTACCTCCGTCGGGTTGGGAATCGAACTGCCTTTCGAGCAGCACCTCAACGACTGGGTTGATGTCGGAATCAACTTCCGGTACTTCTTCGCCCGTAAGACCTGCTTCATCAAGTACGCCCAAGCGTTCGTTGCGTTCCCTGGCGGGTTTGGCACCTTGGATGAAACTTTCGAGGCATTCACCTTGGTGCAGACCCATAAGGTCACGAGCTTCCCTGTGGTCTTGTTCGGGGTCGACTATTGGGCACCATTGATGGACTGGATCCGAAATGGCTTGCTTGCCGAAGGAATGATCAGCGAACACGATCTGGACTTCCTCACTGTGACCGACGATGTTTCTCAGGCGATCCAGATCATTAATTCGGCAACTGCTGCACATCAGCCGCCGCCACCTCGCGAGCCCATCGGAGGCAAGCATCGTCGGCACCCGGATGGGTTGAACGGAAAGCACGCGTGAGCAGCGACTCTCGTCCTTCGGTCTGCGTCTTTTGCTCCAGCAGCATCGCGGTGGACGACCGCTATTTGGAGCTTGCTGATCAGGTAGGTGTGGCGCTTGGTGGCGCAGGGATGAATCTGGTGTCCGGTGCAGGAAGCATCTCCATGATGGGCCGACTCGCGACTGCTGCGCGATCTGCTGGGTGTTACACGACTGGAGTCATCCCAGAAGCATTGATGGAGTGGGACGTTGTGGATCGCCAAGCTGACGACCTGGTCGTCACACCCGATATGCGAACCCGTAAAGCCGCGATGGATGAACACAGCGATGCGTTCCTCGCTCTTCCCGGTGGGCTGGGCACGTTGGAAGAACTCGTTGAGGTCTGGGTTGCTCGCAGTCTCGGGATGCACCACAAACCCATCGTGGTGTTAGACCCGTGGGGAGATTTCGGTGGTCTTCACGGCTTCCTTGATCACCTGGTCGACGCTCAATTTATGCGCAACAGCATTATCGAATTGGTGTCGTGGCAGTCCGGTGTCGATGCTGCGATCCAGGCGTTGCAGGCGGGGTTGTCGGCTGATGTTGAGTCGGATCAGCGGCCCGCTGGTCACCCGGATGAATGGCTGGAATCGAACTAGGCCAAGCCGCGTCGGGCGACTCGGGGAGGCGTGCGTCCTTGGATCGCCGAGACCATCTGCAACGTGTCGAGGGTTTCGGCCACGTTGTGAACGCGAAACACCTGTGCGCCCAGCCAGGCGGACACCGCGGTGGTTGCCAGAGTGCCGATCAACCGCTGATCGACTGGCCGATCCAACGCCTCACCCACGAAGTCCTTATTCGACAGCGATACCAAGACCGGCCAGTCCGTGGCAACGAGTTCATCGAGGCGACGAGTTGCTTCCAAGGAGTGTCGGGTGTTCTTCCCAAAGTCGTGGCCAGGGTCGATCAGGATCGACTCCTTCGGCACCCCTAGCTCATGTGCACGTTCAGCTAGCCCGACTGTCGTCTCGATGATGTCGGTCACCACGTCGTCATACCGAACGCGATGTGGCCGAGTTCGAGGTGTTACGCCGCCCGCATGGGTGCAGACCAACCCAGCGCCATACTCGGCTGCCACGACAGCCAACTCAGGATCCCAGCCACCCCATGCGTCATTGATGACATCAGCACCTGCCTCTAGCGCATGTCGTCCGACCTCGGCTCGCCAGGTATCGATGCTGATGATCACCTCAGGATGGCGTTGTCGAACGGCGGCAATGAACTGAGCAGTCCGTCGGATTTCTTCCGTTGGGTCGACCGGCTGACCTGGTCCGGCTTTGACGCCACCGATATCAACGATGTGGGCTCCGGCGGCGACTACCTCGTCCACGCGTTGGAGTCCGGCGTCGTCGGTGAACGTCGCCCCTTTGTCGTAAAACGAATCTGGTGTTCGATTAACAATCGCCATCACGACGAACTCGTCGTCAGCGAAGGTTTGTTTCCCTAGACTCAGTGGCACGTTCCAAGCCTGCCTCACGGGCGGGCGGGTGGAAGGAGTTGGGCCTTGTTGGTCTTCGTCGTACTCATGATCGCGGTCATCACCGCGGCTGGACTGATCGTGGCTGGGCGCCTAGGTGAAATGCCTGAGCCCGAACCATCTATTCCGGTGCCTGCACCGGCAGATTCAGCTGATCTTCGTTTCGCGATGGCATTTCGTGGGTATCGAATGGATCAAGTGGATGATGCAGTAGCCAGCTTGCACGCCCAGCTCGCACAGGCTCGCGGGGAGGTCAGCGATTCCGATCAGCGATACGCGCTCGCAGAAAATGATCAGCGAACTGGGGAACCAACGGTGGCCGATGCCGCATCCAACTCCGCACCAGACAACCCCAAGTACGACCAATAGAAAGCCGAACAGACGTGAGCACACTGGTTTTGTCGATTGAGATCGACGCTCCCGCCGAACAAGTCTTTGACGCCTTGGTGGATTGGCGCGGTCAAGACCTCTGGATGCCTGCCACCACTGTGCGCGCGACTCATCAGGCGGGGATCGCTGTTGGCGGAGAAATCGTCGCGATCACCGGCTGGGGGCCGTTGTCGGTGATGGACTCCATGACTATTACCCGCTGGGATGTCGGCGAACGGGTCGATGTTGAACACACCGGTTCGGTCATCCGCGGAACTGCAACTATGCAAGTGCAAGCCCTATCTGACACCCGCACTCGATTCACCTGGACCGAAGATTTAGATCTGCCACTGGGCATTGCCGGACGTGCCGGATGGATCGCGGCCAAGCCCGCAATCGCCCTGCGACTGCGGTTCGCGTTGCGTAAGTTCGCCAAGCTCGTCGAGACCGGAGTTCTCGGCGTCAAAGTTGGCTGAAAAACGCTAGTTGGCAGGCTTATCCGCCACACCTTGGCAGGTTCGTGCCCGTAATTGACAACCATGCGGGATAATGGCTGCATACGCCTTGTTTCGCTCCTTAAACGGTCCGTAACAAGACAACGACGAGACAACGGAGGGAGACACCATGGCGGCAATGAAGCCACGCACTGGCGATGGTCCGCTCGAGGTGACCAAGGAAGGCCGAGGAATCGTCATGCGAGTCCCTCTTGAGGGTGGCGGACGCCTGGTTGTTGAACTCAATGCAGATGAGGCGAAGGACCTGGGCGTACAGCTCAGCGACGTCGCCGGCTAACGAGATCACCTCGCAGTGACGACCACTGACGAGCGAACGGGCTCCCTCCTTGGCGAGCCCGTTTCTCGCATCCAAATCGAACTCGTCTCCGTTGACGCGTTGCACGCGATTGGCGCCGCTGATAAGCGCCACGAAGACACCTCTGCTGTCGAACCCCTATCCAAGTCGGGAATGACTCCGTCCGAAGTTGTCGTGACCTCGGCCGATGCGGCCAACGATGGTGTCGTCGCCGATGATGTCGGTTCCCGGTTAGCCGATGAGCACAACATCGACTTGGACCGACGGTTACGTCGCGCCAAAGCCACTGGCAAGAGCGGCGACATCTTGGTCGTCGAACTAGAAGATGACGTCACCGAACGACTCATCGTTTTGGGTCTTGGAGATAGTGATAGCGACTCAGCGCGCACTGCTGGTGCTGCGTTAGCTGGTCACCTGGGTGAGGCCAAGACCGTCCTGTGTGCCGTGACGGCCAAGCTCAGCCCGGCTGCGTTGTCGGCATTCGTCGAAGGCTTGATGCTGGCGAGCTACACCTTCAGCCGTCGCTCAGAACAGCCAGACGCTACCGATGTCATCGTTCGGCTTGCCGTTGCCTCGGTGAAGAAAGCCAAGCCATTCGTCGATACCGCTGCCAACACTGCGCTTGCGGTTATTCGAGCGCGTGATTTGGCAAACACTCCATCCAACGAGAAGTCGCCGGAACTTATCGCCACGCTCGCTCAGCAGGGGTCAACTGCGGCAGGCGTGAAGTGCACGGTCCTCGATCAGGCAGCCCTTGAGCGTGGGAAGTTCGGCGGTTTGCTTGCTGTTGGTGCCGGTTCTGTTCACGAACCTCGCCTGGTTCGGCTTGAATATCGCGGCGATGTGGGCGCGCCCAGGGTTGTCCTGGTGGGTAAGGGAATCACCTTCGATACCGGTGGACTGTCGCTCAAGCCTGCAGATGGCATGCCGTTGATGAAGACGGATATGAGTGGGTCGGCCACAGTGCTTGCCGTCTTGCTGGCATGTCAGGCGCTCAATATTCGGGCCAACGTGGTTGGTCTCCTTGCATTAGCGGAAAACATGCCGAGCGGGGCGAGCTACCGGCCAGGTGATGTCATCACTCACTACGGCGGAACGACTTCCGAGGTTTTCAATACGGACGCTGAAGGTCGCTTGGTCCTGGCTGATGCTTTGGCTTATGCCCAGACCTTGAGCCCAGACGTGGTGATTGATGTGGCCACATTGACGGGTGCGGCCACGTTGGGTCTGAGTCGTCAATTCGCGGCGTTGTATTCCGAGGACGACGGTTTGGCTGACGAACTCCTACTGGCTGCTGAAGCGACGAATGATCGATGTTGGCGGATGCCGCTGGTGTCGGAATACCGCAGCGCGCTGACGTCAGAGATAGCCGACATCGCCCATGTGGCGACCGAACAAGTCCATGCAGGGTCGATCACGGCCGCGCTGTTCCTGCAAGCGTTCGTTGGCGACATTCGCTGGGCACATCTGGACATCGCTGGTCCAGGACGTGCTGAGAAGTCATCCGGAGAATTAACGCGAGGGGCCACCGGATTCGGTGTGCGCCTACTCCTGCGCTGGTTGGCTCGTTCTCCGCACCTGTGGTGATTTGCTGACTCAAGTAGTCAGCAGTCAGCGTTGGGTTCAGGCGGTTTTTGAGGCGACCAAAACGCCGGAATCGATGGGCAGCAGCACAACGCGCAGGTTCTCGTTGTCCTTCACTGAACTGCCTAACTCGCGTAGCGCCATCGTCCGTGGATCGCGGGCCGCCAAATCGGCCACTTGGCCGTTGTCTCCCAGGAATCCGCTGACTACCAAGACACCACCTTCACGGAGCACCCGTTGTGCTTGCTCCAACTGCGCAGCCGGATCGTCGGCAATCGAGTTGATGACGACGATGTCGTAGGCCCCGTCGGCCAGACGCGGCAGCACCTCAGCGGGGTCGCCAGTGATCTGACGAGCACGAGTGGATTCAACGCCAGCGGCAGCGAAGGTCTCCTTGGCGGCGGCCTGGTTGGCGCTGTCAGAGTCAATCGTGGTCAGCACGGCGTCATCGGCCATGCCATTCAGCAGATGGAGACCAGAAATACCTGCACCAGCACCGATCTCTACTGCCGCGCGGGCTCCCACGGACGCTGCCAGCACAGTCAGCACGGAGGCTGCGGTCGGGCTGGAGACGGTCGCGCCAATGGATTGTGCGCGCGTACGTGCCTGACGGATCTCGTCCGATTCGTTCTGCCACTGGTCGCTGAATGTCACTGCGTCGCCGTTAATGGCGCACCTCCGCGGTAAGAAAATGAGTTATCTGAAGTCTGGCTCTGAGGGTAACTGGCGGCAGTGTTGCCCGTACCCCAGACCACAGAAGTTGCTGGCTGACGGCAAGGGTTATGGCGCGGGCGAGCTTCATTCGAGGTTGGCGAGTATGTTTTCGATCAGTTGTCGAACTGAAGCAGAGTCTGAGGTTGCCCGAGGGGTGCGCATGTCCGAGCAAGACCGTCCGCAGCAGAATCCAGATAACGGCGACCACCTCACCGAACCGATTCAGGCGGGTCCTGGTGATGGCGAGCATGTCACTGAGGTGATCGGAACCCAAGCTGGGCAAGACACCACAGTCTTCGACCGAACCAGTGGCTATGACCCGAACAACGGCAGGTACGCGCCGCCAGGAACGTTTGACTCCGCCACAGCCGATGCGAATACCACCCCAGTAGCAGATCAGACCTACGCCGCCCCCCAGTCAGCAGGTACACCGGACGCGGGCTTGTCGGATACGGGCACACCAAGCGCGGAACAACCGGTCTATCCGGCACCAGCTGGCCAACCGGAACCTACTTCGGCCCCCGCCAAGACCTCCGCGAGCAAGAAGGCGGTAGTGGCCGGAGTGGTCGCTGGGCTACTTGCTGGTGGCGTGGCCGGGGTTGGTGCTTCGGCATTAGCCAGTTCGGCTGGTATCGGCGGGACGAGTGGAACTCAAGTCAATCCGCAAGATCCCGCTGCCTTGTCTCCGCGGGCAGATAACTCCATTGCTGCGATTGCAAAAAACATGCTTCCCACGGTGGTGACGATCATCGTTCGTGCGGGCAATGGCGGAGATACCGGTTCTGGTTTCGTGATCCGTCAAGACGGTTACATCTTGACAAACAACCACGTAGTGGAAGCAGCGGCAGACGGTGGTTCTGTTCAGGTGCAGTTCCAGAACAAGTCACCGATGAAAGCCTCGATCGTCGGACGTTCCACGGACTATGACTTGGCTGTCATTAAGGTGGATCAGACTGGTCTGCCCACGGTGACTCTGGGTAACTCCAGTTCGGTTGCCGTCGGCGACGCGGCGGTGGCGATTGGTTCGCCATTGGGTCTGGAGGGCACCGTGACCAACGGAATCATTAGCGCTGTTGATCGGCCAGTCACCGCAGGTGGGCAAGGTCAGGAATCATTCATCTCTGCCCTGCAAACTGATGCCGCCATTAACCCCGGAAATTCCGGTGGGCCACTGGTCAACGGTGAGGCGCAAGTTATCGGCGTCAACTCTGCGATTGCTTCTTTGGGTGGCGGGGAAGGCCAAAGCGGCAACATCGGTCTTGGCTTCGCTATCCCGATCAATACCGCCAAGCGCATTGCTGACGAGTTGATCCAGAACGGTAAGGCAGCCACTCCGATCATCGGCATCACAGTGAACATGCAGTCCACCGATCCTGGTGCCGAGGTTCGCACGGTGACCGATGGAGGTCCGGCTGCGGCGGCAAGCATCAAGCAAGGTGACACGATCGTCGCTGTCAACGGCAACCAGATCGGTTCCCCGACGGAACTGCTGGCAGTGCTGCGTTCGTTCGCACCTGGTCAAACCGTCACTTTGACGGTGCAAGAAGGTTCATCCACGAAGGACGTAAAGGTCACTCTCGGCTCGAAGTAGGAGTCCGAGGCTGGACCTGCCAACCGGGAAGCGCTCTGCTAGGGACCTCATCGGCGGACTGACTAAGTCCGCCGAGTTCCCCACTAAGAATGGTTTGAACGCTAGGTCGCGTCTGGATCTAGGCGCGGGTCGACCGAGGGCGGCGGGGGAGGGGGAGGAACGCTGCCATCCGTTAGCTCTGGTGGTGGAGGTAGCGGCACTTGATCTGAACCTGGCGGCTTGGAAATGGAGGAGGCTGCATCATTTCGTTGTGGTGATGCAATCGGCTCCTTAACGGCGGCCTTGGCTTCGTTCACCGGTTCCATGGCGGAGGCAATGATCCGTTTGGGATGAAGATCGGCGGCGACTTGT
>JBDHZU010000043.1:0-13739 GCA_039812085.1 Candidatus Nanopelagicales bacterium
CGGAAGGACAATTCGAAGCCGGTGAAGGAGAAGGGCAGGATCTCGCTGCAGCGGTCCGATATGTGGCCGATCGAGGATTACCCGTTCCATGGCTGGTGGGCTGGTCGTTTGGGACAGATGTGATCCTGCGACATCCAGAAATCTCCCCGGTTGCTGGCGCTGTGCTACTGAGCCCACCGTTGCGGTTCAGCACACCGGAGAACTGGCAGCAATGGCGAGCAAGCGGTCGCCGGGTCCAAGCCTTCATCCCAGAACATGACGACTACGTGAAACCCGAACAAGCGCGACAAGCGCTCGCCGACTGGCCAGAGATCGAGTTAGTCGATGTTCCCGATGGCAAGCACCTGTGGATCGGGGAGAAATACGTACGACTAGCGTTGAACGCAATTGTGGCTGCGGCTAACCCTGCCGCGCTGGATTCTGATGGACAGTTGCCCACACATACCGATGGGCCAATGGAAAGGTGGAGTGACCTGTGAGTCAGCTAGCAGGACGCAAGGCTCTGGTAACCGGGGCCTCACGTGGAATTGGCAAGGCCATCGCCTTGGCCTATGCGCAGCAGGGTGCAGCCGTCGCGCTGTCGGCACGCAATACCGATTTGCTGGATCAAGTTGCTGACGAGATCACGTCAGCCGGTGGGACAGCCGTCGTGCTTCCTGCTGACGTCATGGACGCTGATGCGGTTCACACCATGGTTAATCAGGCGACCGAAGAACTCGGTGGGCTTGATGTGCTGGTCAACAACGCGGGCGGTAACTCGTTCTCCATGCCGCTCCAGGGAATGCGATTCTCTGGTTGGCAGAAGACCTTCGCGCTCAACGTCGAATCCACTGTCCATGCCTGTCAAGCGGCAATCCCGGCATTGACTGCCTCCGGGCACGGGTCGATCATCAACATCTCCAGCGTGGCCGCACTGGCGGGCGCCCCGATGATGTCGCACTACGCCGCAGCCAAGCGGGCCATTAGTTCCCTGTCTGCTTCGCTGGCTTTGGAACTGGCTCATACAAATGTGCGGGTCAACGCGTTGTGTCCCGGTTGGATCGACACCGACCTGACAGAGTTCCTGCGCGCCAGCGAACAGACCGAACAAGGAGTGTTGTCCCGAGTCCCCATGCACCGCTGGGGGAAAGTCGAAGAAATCGCAGGTCCCGCCGTGTTCTTGGCCAGTGACGCATCGTCGTTCATGACCGGACAAGAGCTGGTCGTTGATGGCGGCCTTTCGGTGATGCCATGAGCACCCCCATCGTTTTGGTTCATGCGTTCCCAGAAAACGCGCAGATGTGGAATCCCGTTGTTCAGCGGTTGACGCAGGCTGATCGAGAAGTCGTCACCTTCGATCTACCCGGTTATGGCGAGAAGGCACAGGCGGAATTGCCAGCCGAACCTGACCTCGCGTTCTTTGTGGCCGAGTTGCTGTCAGTACTGGACCAGGTAGATGCAGAGTCGTTCATCCTGGGTGGGCTGTCATTAGGCGGATATGTGACCTTGGCAGCGTTGCCGACGGTTGCTCCCCGGCTGGCGGGAGTCATCCTGGCTGACACTAAAGCCTCCGCAGATCCGCAACCAGCAGTCGAGGTACGCCTACAGTTCGCGCAGCGAGCCGAGACGGAAGGCGTGGACTGGATTCCGGAAGCGATGCTGCCCACTGTGGTCGCCGCCGAGACCTTCACCGACCGTCCAGAGGTCATCGACGAGTTGACCGGTCTCATGTTGGCCGCGCCTGCTGCCAGCGTCGCCTGGACTCAACGAGCGATGGCCAAACGACCCGATACCCACGACAACTTGGCGGAATTAGATGTCCCCGTGCTGGTCATCGTTGGGGAACATGACCAAGGTGCGCCGATTGCGGCAGCGCAAGCGATGGCAGATGCGGCTAGCAACAGCCAGCTAGTGGTGATTGATGGGGTCGGACATATGAGTTCGAACGAGGACCCCGATGCTTTCGCCGCGGCTATTTCGGATTGGTTGATCAGCAACAGCCTCTAGTGAACTCGGGGTGCGTTGACCGGTTAGCTGTGCGTACCTTCACTTTGCGACGTATCCACGATCGTGAAGATGTGACGGAGGTAGCGAATGGATCGCTTAAGTTCGCTGGACACCGCATTCCTAGACATCGAACGATCCGGCCCATCGGTCGCGGTCGGCACTGTGCTGCTGTTGCAGGGCAAAGCTCCCACGTTGGAACAACTGCGTGAGTTCATCGGTGAACGGTTGCCCACTATGCCGAGATTTCGACAACGAGTCGTCAATAGCCGAACCAAGGTGCGGCAAGCAAAGTGGGTGAGCGCCGAGCCTGATCTGGAAAAGCACGTCACCGAAGTGACGATCGGCAAGCAGGAAACCCTCGACGACGTCATCAGTCGATTGATGGAACAGCCCATGAGTCGTCGACGACCACTGTGGGATTGCACGCTGATTCACGGGACCGGAGCAGGTACCTGGGGGTGCGTCTTCCGGATCCATCACACCGTCGCAGATGGACAAGGTGCAGTGATCCTCCTGGGTCGCACGATTGATCTTTCTCCGCAGGGTGGATTCACCCTTGCCGACGCGGTGATCTCGATGTCTTCCCATGACGACGACTCGGCAGTCGAAGACAATCCCGACGGGTTGGCAGACAAGGCCATGAGAGCGGTCGAGGCAGGTTTCGCCGGGGTAGGTCAATTCATCGCGACCTATCCCGACACCATGCGGACCCTGGTACAGATGACCCCCAAGCGTGGGACTGATCTGACCGGACCGGTCAGCGCCAAACGTCGTTGGGTCAGTGCGTCCTATCCGCTGGACGGCTTGAAGCAGGCGCGACGGTTGGTCAAAGGCGCGACCCTCAACGACGTGGTGCTCGCCGGGGTCGCCCAGGGTTTCCGGGCATTGTTGGAAGAACGAGGCCAGGACCCCTCCAATCGCACCGTGCGGGCAGTCATGCCGGTGTCGTTGCGAACCGATGCCGAAGCCAACAACCAGGTCGCGATCCTGCCCGCGCCGCTGCCGGTCGGGCAGGAAGATCCGGCAAAACTCATCGCTGCAATTCGCACATCAACCAAGTCATCCAAGCGCAGCATGCTGCCGTTGTTGATCGATGCTTCCCGAAAGGCCGGTCAGGCTGTTACTCCCGCTCCCGTTCAACAGTTCGTATTGCGGCATACCGGACAAACAACGGAGTACTTCAGTGAGACGTTGGTGACCAACGTGATGGGGCCACGGACGCCCATGTACTTCATGGGGCATCTCGTGCTTCACAATCGGCCGATCATCCCGATCGAAGGTGGAATGCGCATCATCGTGGGAATCACCAGCTATCAAGACGAGTTCAACATCGGGATCACCGGTGATGGCGAACACGCGGCAGACGTCGATGTGTTGCTCGCCGGGATACTTGCGGGTTTCGATGACATCGTGGCGGCCGCCGGAGGTTTGGCGCAGCCGTGAGCGATGTCGGCCAGCTACTCAGCTTCGTGATTCCGGTCGCGCTGGGTTCGGCGATTAGTCCACTGTTGCTGGTCACCCAAGTCGGCATCCTGTCGCAGAACGATCGTCCCCGGCCCAAGGCGATGGCTTTCCTCGCTGGGGCTGTTGCTGCGCTTTGTGTGTGGGCGCTGATCGTGTCCACCGCCCTCATGGCTTTGGTGAACAAAGTAGAAGAGTTGGCGATCCATGAGATCGGTGTGCTGGACCGGATTCTGGGAATCGTGTTGTTGCTTGTTGCCGGCTACCTGATTCTGGTGCCAGAACGGCAGAAAGATAGCGACGGCAGCAACGATCACAGCGAGGTCGCTACTGCCGCATCCTCTGGCGGGTTGGTCAAATCGTTGAGCTTCGGATTTGTCATGCAGGTGCGAGATATCTCCAGCATCGTGCTGTTTATTTCTGCCATCCAGCACATTGACACCTCAACGGTTCCAGCGCTGGTGAAGTGGTTAATTGGGGTCGGTCTTATCTGCATCACGACAGTCACAATGTGGGTGCCGTTGTTTGTGAAGGTAAGGATTCCCACAGCATTCCTGCAACGGATCAAACCTGCCGCCGAGTGGGCGCGTCAACACTTACGTCAAATCAGCATTGGAGTCTGTTTGGTGTTCGGTTGTTACCTCATCATTCGAGGCTTCTTCTAAAACGAGTAGGCGATACGGTGATACGTGATGTCTGAAACTCACACTGACGTGCAGGCCAGCGGCTGGAGCTCGATCAATCCACCCGAATCGTGGCCCCTAGATGTTGACCGACCCCTGTGGGCATTAGTGGGGGCGGAGTTCCGCAGTTTCTGGAAGATGCCGATGGAAGTTCCCGTCATCGTGGTCATCAATATCGGGCTGTGTCTGGGCGTCTGGTTTCTGATCAGTCCGTCAGCGGTGACTCGTTACACCGCGATCGTGTTCCTACCGGTCGCCTTGGCCGCTTGGGCCTTTGCCGATGTCCCGAGCACCAACCTGTTCGGTAACCATCCGGACTATGCGCTGCAGTACTTGAACGACCCACACAAGCTACGCCGAATGATCACCGTCAAGAACATCGCGTTGTGGATACTCGTGACGCCTGTATGTGTGTTGACCTCGCTTGGGCTTGCTCCCGGTTATGACCGACCTGTCGTGTCCGCCGCAATCACGGTCGCGATTTTGGTGCTGCCATTCGCTTATCTGGGATTAGCGGCCTGCATGGCTCCGTTGCTGCCGTTTCATCCGATGGATTGGCAGCAACGCCTGCGGCGCAAGGACACCTGGGTGCGCTATGCGCTGGCGTTGGGTATTGCCTACTTTGCATTGACTATGCCGGCAGCGTGGTTAGCGCTTGGGCCGTTCTGGTTGATTCAGCATTTCTTTGGGGTCGAGCAAGACCATCTGCTGCTTGCCGCGCTGCTCATGACTCCCTGGGTATTGATCCTGTGGCGTCTGTTGCTGCGGCTATCAACTTGGATTACGTCCAAACGCAAGGAATGGCTGATCGATTTCTTAGAGCATCCTGAGCGTGGATAGTCAGATGCCCGGCGCACCGCAGTTGCAGTGGCCGGGCATCAAACGTCGTCGTCTAGATATTGCGGAAGCGGTTGATCTGCTTCTCGAACTTGGCCCGCTTCTGGGGATCTGTCACGCCTAGGCCTTCTTCCGGAGACAGGCAAAGGACGCCGACCTTGCCCTGGTGCTTGTTCTGATGCACCTCGAGTGCTGCTTCGCCGGCATTTTCCAGGCTGAAGCTCTTAGACAGCGTGGGATGGATTAGACCCTTGTCCACCAAACGGTTAGCTTCGAAGCTCTCGCGGTAGTTGGCGAAGTGTGAACCGATGATGCGCTTGAGGTTCATCCAGAAGTAGCGGTTGTCGTACTCGTGCATGTATCCCGAGGTTGATGCGCAGGTCACGATCGTGCCGCCCTTGCGGGTGACGTAGACGCTGGCACCGAAGGTTTCGCGACCCGGGTGTTCGTAGACGATGTCTACGTCTTCTCCACCGGTCAGCTCGCGGATTTGCTTACCCAGACGATTCCATTCCTTCGGATCTTGGGTGGTCTCGTCTTTCCAGAATTTGTAGCCCTCTGCCTTGCGGTCGATGATCAACTCAGCGCCCATCTCGCGGCAAATGTTCGCCTTGTCTTCGCTGGAGACCACGCAGATTGGGGTGGCACCACCATTGAGGGCGTACTGGGTGGCGTAGGAGCCGAGCCCGCCGCTGGCACCCCAGATCAGCACGTTGTCACCCTGCTTCATCCCGGCGCCGTTGCGGCTGACGAGCTGTCGGTAGGCGGTGGAGTTGACCAGACCTGGGCAAGCGGCTTCTTCCCAGGTGAGGTGACCGGGCTTATGCATGAGTTGGTTGGACTTGACCAGAGCAATCTGAGCCAGGCCACCGAAGTTTGTCTCGAACCCCCAGATGCGCTGTTCGGGGTCCATCATCGTGTCGTTGTGTCCGGCGGCGTCTTCCAGTTCCACCGACAGGCAGTGGGCGACGACTTGGTCGCCGGGCTTCCACGCGGTCACGCCGGGGCCAGTGCGCAGTACAACGCCGGACAGGTCTGAACCGAGGACGTGGTACGGCAGGTCATGGCGCTTGGTCAGGTCAGACAGACGTCCGTATCGCTCGAGGAAGCGGAAGGTGGACACAGGCTCGAAGATGCTGGACCACACGGTGTTGTAGTTGATGGCCGATGCCATCACCGCGACGAATGCCTCACCTGGACCCAGTTCGGGAAGCGCAACATCTTCGATATGCAGTGACTTGCGGGGATCCTTGTCCCGGGAGGCAAGGCCGTCGAACATCGTCTCTTCGTCCTTGTGCAAGGTGACGGCACGGTAGGACTCTGGCAAGGCCAGGGAGTTGAAGTCGGCGCTTTCGGTATCGCCAGCCAAGATCGCGTCGAGAATCTGTTGCACGGTGTTGCCTCCGGTGAGTTCGCAAGCGGGTGCTCGGCGGCTGGGATTCAGTCGTCAAGCCGCAGAAAACGTCCGGCCAGCGTACCTAGCGGCCTCAACGGGGGATGCAGCAGTCAGGGTTGAGCCGTGAGCGACCCGGTGGGTGTGGTGCTCTCGGGCTGATCCAGGGTGTGCTGGGTGGTCCACCACGCGGCGACCAACACGGCGAGCAGTAGCGCCATGAATAGGCCAAGGACGATGAGTTTCTTAGCGATGCTGACCAGCAGCACAACGGCGATAAGCAGGGCAACGCCCAGCACGACCCACGGGCTTACTCCGTCGGTGACCGAATCCAGCCAACTATGGGCCTGATCGAGCTGGCCGTCAGCCAGTAGTCGACTCGATGCACCCATGGGGTGATTCTGGCCGGGTTAGTGCCCGCTGTGCGCGTCGGCAGCAGGCTGCACCAATTCGATGAGTACGCCACCGGCGTCCTTGGGGTGCACGAAGTTGACCCGGGAATTGGCAGTCCCAGTCTTGGGGACGTCGTAGAGCACCCGCACGCCGACTTCTCGAAGGTGGTCACACACCGCATCAATATCCGTCACGGTGTAGGCCATCTGTTGGATGCCTTCACCTTGACGAGCGAGGAACTTGCCGATGGGGGAGTCGTCGCGCAGTGGGGCAAGTAGTTGGATGCACGAACCAGAGTCACCAACAGCCAGCATCGCTTCTCGGACGCCTTGTTCCTCGTTGACTTCTTCATGTACGCATGGCATCGCGAAGGTCTTGGCGTAGAACTCCTTCGCCGCATCCAAATCGTTGACGGCTAGGCCGACATGGTCGATTCGGGTGACGTACTGGCTCACGGAACTCACGGTCATTGCGTACTCCTCGTTGGCTGGTGAAGTTTCATCATCCCTCGCGCAAGGCTAACGCCATCCGATGAGGTCTGGATGGCACCATCGGTGCGTGACGACTGAGGCTGGTGACGAACAGGTTGCCAATGGCGATGCGAGCAAGCTGCTCGATGCCGCCGTTAATGCCATGCCCGGGGCACACCATCGAACGCAACAGCAACAGATGGCCGAACTCGTCGCCCAGGCGGTAGATAGTCGGCAGCCACTCATCGTGCAGGCAGGAACGGGCACGGGTAAGTCGATGGCCTATCTCTGCGGAGGCCTCGCTAGTGGTGCACGGTTCGTCGTTTCTACCGCTACTCGGCAACTGTCCGATCAACTGGTCGAGGCGGATGTTCCGGTTGTCGTTGAGGCGGCTCGAACGGTGCTGAATCGACGTCCCGATGCGGTCACCTTGAAGGGGCGAGCTAATTACATCTGTTTGGCCAAGATTGACGAGATTCGTAGCTTGGATTCTGGCCCACCGGCGGTGGAGTCGGTCGAATTGGATTTGGGAATCGACCCGGTTGAGGTCAGTCCGGTCCAAGCACCACCGTCGTCACCTGAGGCGAAAGAGATTCGTTCCATATTCGAGTGGCTTGACGATGATCCCGATAGCGCCGACCGGACTGATGCGCCCACTGTTTCTGATCGGGTCTGGTCAAGCGTCTCGATGGATTCCACTAACTGTCCAGGCGCACGGCACTGTCGTTTTGGTGACGATTGCTATGCCGAACTCGCTCGGGGATTGGCTCGGGAAGCCGACATCGTGGTGACGAACCATGCGTTGCTGGCGGCCGATCTGGCCTCACCTAGTCCGCTTCTGGCAGACCACGATCTGATCGTGGTCGATGAGGTGCATGAAGTCGAGGGATATCTGTCGTCTGCCTGGGGTCATGACCTGTATGCCGGTGCCGTTGATCGAGTTCTTCGGGAAGCCCGCCGACACCTGCCGAAAGATGCTGACTTGGCCAGTTCTGCGTTGGACTCGGCGATCAAGGATGCCGATGCCTTGCAGGCTGCCTTGTTTGATCTGCCAGGTGAGCGGTTCACGGGATCACTGCCCGCTGATATTCAAGGACCACTGATCTCTCTTCATGGTCACCTTGATAGTTGGTTGGCATTGACCGAGAAGACGGTGAAGCAGCTTTCGGAAGATAAAGCCAACGGCTTGGCTGTCTCACGTACGGCGATCTCCGATCTACGAGACACCATCAGCAGTGTGGTCACCGATGACCCGCACATCGTGCGTTGGTCCGTCGAGGGTCGTGACGAAACTCCAGCGTCGTTACGAGCTGAGCCGTTGTCAGTAGCGCAACGATTCCGAACCTTGGTGGGCGAAAGGGCATTGGTTGCGACCTCCGCCACTGCGAGCGTGGCGGGCGACTTCGCGCCGGTGGCTCATACCCTCGGCCTTGACTTAGATCCGGAATCACCAACGAGCGCCCGCGATGACGACCGATGGCTCGGCGTAGATGTGGGGAGTCCGTTCGACTATCCCCGACAAGGAATCTTGTACGTCCCGCGTGAGATTCCCGAACCGGTGGGCAAGGAGCGGGCCGAGCACTCAGCGGCAGTCCTCGATGAATTGACGGAACTTGTTGAGGCGGCAGGTGGACGAACGCTAGCTCTGTTCACCACGGCCTATGCCGCACGGCAAGCAGGGGATCATCTGCGTCGCCGGGTGGGAGTCGAGGTGCTGGTTCATGGCGAGACCTCTGGCGCGGATTTAGCCGAGCAGTTTGCCAAAGACGAGACATCCGTGTTGTGCGCCACGATGGGAATGTGGGCCGGGCTAAACGTTCCGGGTCCGTCATGTTCGCTGGTTGTGATCGACAAGATTCCGTTTGTTCCAATGAATGACCCGATTGCCCAAGCGCGGCGGGAACATGTCGATGGGCAAGGCAGGAACGGATTTGGCGAGGTATTCGTCGGACATGCCGCCCTGATGCTCACGCAAGGGGTCGGGCGGTTGATTCGAACCCCGGACGATAAAGGCGTGGTTGCGATTCTGGACCCGCGGTTGCACACCAAGGGGTATGGCCGCGCGTTGCTAGCGAGTCTGCCTCCGATGTGGCGCACTGACGATCCGAAAACAGCACGGGACGCACTGCGTCGTTTAGCCGACGAGGCGAGTTAACGCCTTAGTCGTCAAGCGCGTCTTCGCGTAGGTCGATCGCTGTGGTGTCGACCCCGGCCTCAGGAGTCGATCGTGGTCGACGCGGTCGTTGGTCGATGATCTGGGTATCCATCTCGGCGGGGGTCTCATCACGCTCGTCATCGTGTCTGTTGAACCGACGGGCACGGGCTGTGTGGCGTGACGGTTCGTCAAATTGTCGATCGTTATCCCGGTCGTCGATATCTCGGTCGTCGTCACGATCGTCGTGTTCGTAGGTACGGATATCCACACGTTCCTTGGGGTGCCGGTTCTGCAAGGCGGCCAGCATCAAGGTGTGAACCAGGGCAAGAGCTCCGACGAATACCAGAATCCAGCCGACTAGTTCGAGGTCAATTCCAAAGACAGTTTTCGGAATCACCAAAGCCAGGATGAGTCCAACGGCGACAAGCACAGTGTCTGTCCGGTTCGACATAGCTCAGACTCTGGCAGTGCGAGACTCCCGCAGCAAGGACATTGCGGAATAGATCGTTCCGCGTCGGTTTCGTGCAGTGAGGAAGCTAGGTGAGGACCACGGCTAGTCCTATCGCGTTTTTATGCATCAGGACGGGAGATGGGGGCCGATTGCGGTGCATCCGATCCCAAGACGATGGACAGCCGTTCGGCGCGCAGTTGCTCGACCTCAGGTTCAACGATGGCTGGCAACGGCTGACCGATCACCCACCCCAGCAAGGTGTCAGCTAATTGGGGATTGCGAGCCAGGCATGGTCCGTGCAAATAGGTGCCCATGACTCGCCCGTTCACCGCACCCTCGGTGCCATCCCCATTGCCGACTCCGGCGCGAACCTGGGCCAGCGGTTTGGCTTCTGGCCCCAGGTGGGTGGCCCCAGCATGGTTTTCGTAACCGGTGAGGATGTCGACCACTGTGTCCGGTGCGTGTGGTGAGGGCGTGCAAGCGAGTTCGCCGACTGCGCGCGCTGGGAGACGATCCGTCCGAATATCTAGTAGGCCCAATCCGGGCGCTGGCTTACCGGCGGCATCAGGGAACTCGTGCCCGAGTAATTGATAGCCAGCGCAGATCGCCAAGATGGCGGCCCCACGGTCTGCGGCTGTGGCCAGACCGCCATCGGCCTGTAGCGCTTGAGCCGCAGCAACTTGGGCGGAATCCTCCCCGCCGCCCAGTACATAGAGGTCTGCCTGATGGGGGATCGCGTCGCCAGGATCGACTTGGATGACTTCGACCGTTAATCCGTGAAGGCCTGCGCGATGAGTCAGGGTGAGGACATTCCCGCCATCGCCGTAAGTTCCCAGCAGGGTGGGGAACAGGGAAGCCAACACGATCGAATCGCTCATGCGGATGTCCCCGCTTCCTTATCTGCTCGGGTTCGTAGCGCATGGAACGCGGTGTACGTCGCTGCGCAGTCGATCACGTCGAGATCCTTCGCGCCTTCCGGGAGCACGGCGTTTGGGGCATACGGGTCTTCGACAACGAGGTGATCGACGCCTGCCTGTAGCAGTCTCACCGCTAGATCGCGTCGCCGATCACCAGTCGCGATCACGGTGCGTCCAGTGAGGCGTTCAAACGGCACGTCCCACAGCCAGGATGGATCGCGTCCGTCGGCAGCATTGGAATTGATCGTGATGATGACCGGGGTTGGAGCCGGTGGCATCACGTCGATCAGTTCACTCCACCCAGCAGGATTCTTGGCCAGCAGCAGGCGGATGCGACGAGCTCCCACATCCAGGATGGCGTACCGACCGGAGACAGCCGTGACAGTTTTCATCGCTGCTGTACAGGCATCCAAATCCAAGCTAAGTTCCGCGCAGACTGCCAGAGCGCCAGTGGCATTGGAGGCATTGAAGCGACCCGGCAGACCTAAACCGGTGAGGTCGAACTGTCGGCCATCCGGGCCGACAGCAACCCCAGATTCACCGGACCAATCCAAACGCCACGACGGTTCGGGACGACGTCGATCGCAGCCGGTGCAGTGCCAATCAGAACCATCCCGAGCCAACAGATTGGTGCACTGTGGACAGACCGAGGAGTCTGCCGTCCACACTTGTCCGCCCGCGAACCAGGTCACATGGGGCGCCTGCTCGGCGGCGAAGCTCACGATGGGGTCGTCGGCATTCGCTACGACTCGCACGTCGGGATGTTCGGCCAACATGGTGCGCCAGCGTCGCGCCAGCATGGCGACCTCGTTCATGCGATCAAGCTGATCCCGGCTCAAGTTTGCCAACAGGATCACTTTGGGGCTAGTGGCATCCACGATTCCCGGTAGGTACGCCTCGTCGACTTCCAATACGGCTGGTGCTTCACGATCTCCCAGTGCCAACGCCGAGACCACGCCCGCGGTCATGTTGGCACCTGTGGGTTGGGTGACAACTGACCCCGTGGTTGCTACTGCTGTGGCGAGTAGCCGAGTGGTGGATGTCTTGCCGTTGGTGGCTGATACGAGTGCTGCGACTCGATCTCCTGCCAGATCGGTCAATGCCTTTGGCGCACAACGCAGCATCACCTTGCCGCCCACGACCATGCCTTCGCCCTTGCCGCTGACTCGTGATGTGGCTGCAGCGGCCTTGCCGGCGCTGATGGCCAACGTGGTGCGCAGAGGAAGTCGGGATCGAGTCACGCGGTGAGCCTAACGGTTTGACCGAATGTTCTGGCGATGGCTCAACGCTGGGTTACCCAGTCGGGAAGCCCCGCGTCCTTCGGATCGAGATTGGCGATCGCCGAACCTACTTGCACGCTCGAGATACAGGCGCTTTCCTTGGGGTTAGCCAAACGCAGATGGACCATGTCGGAACCACCGACGACGGTTATGTACACCACTCCGATTCCGTTCTTAATGGCCGCAGTGGCAGGTTGCCCATCTCCTAGTTGCACAGAAATCACACCGTTGTGAGCCAGGTAGCCGATCCCTACGATGTGTTCCCATTCAACGGCGGTGCTCTCTAGCTGAACGTCGAGCTGCTGCCCCGGATTGATCTGGTATTTGGTGCACAGCGAACCCTTGTCTGCCGCTGGGGCCGGTTTGTTGTTGAGGCCTTTGATGTGGGCATCGCTGAGATGACCATGGTCGGTGATCACTTGCAGGCGTGAGGTCGAGGAACCAAAAGACGGTCGGTTACGCAATGGGGCGAAGAGCCAATCCGTTTGGTTGTACGGAAATGCCAAGGGATACAGGACGGTTTGCGGGACGGTTTGCGGGAGGAATGGAATCGCTGGATCAGCAGCAGCCAAAGCAGCAGTCGCGTTCTCGACATAGGGTCGAGCAGCGTTACGGTGCAATATCTGCGCCCATCCCAAAGTGGACGTGAACACCCCAATCGCGAAGACCGTCACACTCACGAGCGTCAGAGCCAGCCGCATATTCGCTGATTGCAGAAAACGAGGCAGCCGAGAAGTCGGCATGGGTGCAGTTGTTGCCACGGGTTTGGGCATAAGCGCAATGGCAACGGCAAGGGATAAAGGAACAATGGCATCGCCGGTGTATCTCAGGGTGGCGGCGATAAGCACAGTGACGTCTGGCTGCAACCTGGTCACAATGACAGCCGCTAGTTCGATCACAACGTACGCCCATGCCCAGAGCCAGACCCACTTCACATTTCCAGATCGACGACTGGTCAGTAGCACCCCGAGTGCAACTAGCGCAAGGGTGAAAAACACGCCGACAGCAGGTGGGTCGGCATACCCGGATCCGTAACCAGCAGGTTCCCACTTCCAGGGTCCTCCGACGAGGGTCGATGCAGTTGCGACTAGTCCTGAGCGAAACATTTCAAATGCTCCGCTGAAGCTCGGAGATGCGATCCCTCGACCTTCGGAGAACCAGATGTAGAGGCCAATCCAGGCAATACTGACGCCGACGCTGGTGATCCACAGCCGGCGCGATAGTGCCCAGGCCGAGGCGATCCGGTGCCGTAGTGATCCATTGGACAGTGCGACGGCTAAACCGAACGCTGCCCAAGGAATGAGCAGCGACTTCTCGAAGAACAACAACGCGCCGATGAAGCCGACAAAGAAGAGACGAAATGGAGTCGGTTCTCCTCGACGTATCCGTAGGACGCAGTCACAGGTGATGACGAGTCCGAGTTGCAGCGGAATGTTGTTTAGCGCGGCCGCCCACCAGGTATTTGGCGGCAGAGCCAAACAAGAAAACAGGATCAGTGCGAATGGAATGAGGATTCGGGGCTGGGAACCAAAATGCCGTTCGAGTAATCGGAGGAACAGCCACCACACCGCAAGTTGGCCCAACAGCAAGGCGACGACAACGACGGCGTAGTTCAGCTCGCTGAAATGGACGATGACCCATTCCAGCGCGAATGCGCCGGGCATGAAGTGGCCATCGTGGTTGTAGAACAAGTAGTCCATCGACAGTGGTGAC
>JBDHZU010000044.1:0-13667 GCA_039812085.1 Candidatus Nanopelagicales bacterium
TTAAGTGATAGTTGAAGTATCGGTGGTTCCCCCTGTTGTTGCCGTATACCTCCAGGTTCGAGCGCCATCCATGGCGAGTGGTCGGTGTGTTCGTCTGTAAGACCATTGCGCGCATTCGCATATCGAGAAACCGAGTTCGGGATCGACTCTTGGTCCAAGGTCTGTGCCAACACGATGGCACGGAATTGGCACGAACGGGTCAGATTCGCGAACAAAGTTGATCTACGTGAGTCGCCAGAAATGATAAAACCCCTGGTGAACAGGGGTTTTGATCTTGGTGCACCTGCCCAGAACCGGGCGACTCGTCAAGAAGCCGAGTCACCCTCCCTGCATCCGGGCAGTGCACAAACAAAAAGCGCCCTGAAGGCGCTAAATGTTTGTGCACCTGCCCAGATTTGAACTGGGGACCCCCTCCGTGTCAGGGAGGTGCGCTAACCGGACTGCGCTACAGGTGCTGGTTGTGCGACTCAAAGCGAGCCGTACGTGTGAGGTGGAGAAGGGATTCGAACCCTCGTAGACGGCTTTGCAGGCCGCTGCCTAGCCACTCGGCCACTCCACCGTGTAGCCCGCTATACGGGCCATCCGAGCGGACGACGAGACTCGAACTCGCGACATCCACCTTGGCAAGGTGGTGCTCTACCAACTGAGCTACGTCCGCATAGCACCAGATGCGGGATCGCCGCTTCTGGTGCCGAGACACCATATCTGATGCGGTTGGATTTGTAACCATGCGGATGACGAATGTGTGAGGTGAGTAGTGGCAGACACGCAAGCAGCGGTGTGGTTGGGCGGGCAGGTGGCCCGGCACTGCGTTGACTACTCCACCGAGCCTGCCTGCCTAAATACCGGTGGGCGGTGGGCAGTCGTCGTGGAATTCACGGGACAGTTCCATGCGTGGCGCTTCGATGACTGGCGGCCTGGCACACCTGATGAGTGGGCTTTGGCTTGGCATGGCCCTGCCCTCAACGACTGGGAAAGTTCGATGTCGCGCGACGAATACGTCGCCGCGGTGGAGCAGCTACGCGACAACATTGCTCGGGGTGAGGTCTATCAAGCCAATGTGTGCCGCAGGCTATCCGCGCCAATGCCAACAGCAGAAGCTGCCGACCTCTTTGGGCTGTCGGCCTTGCTCGCTGCCCACAACCCTGCGCCTTTCGCAGGCTGCATCAGTGCCCCTGAGCAAGGCATCTCAATTGCGACAGCTTCGCCAGAACTATTCCTTCGTCGCCAGCAGCGCGAATTGATGTCATCGCCGATTAAGGGAACAGGTCAGATCGCCGAACAGATGGGGGCCAAGGACAGAGCCGAGAACGTGATGATTGTGGATCTGGTCCGCAACGATCTGAGTCGGGTGGCCGTCCCGGGTTCGGTAGAAGTCCCGCACCTACTACGGGTCGAGCAGCATCCAGGGCTATTCCATCTGGTGTCCGACGTGACCTGTCGACTCGCTGACGGAGTTGGCTGGAGCCAGATACTGGCGGGGACATTCCCACCCGGGTCGGTGACGGGTGCACCCAAATCCAGTGCACTGCGATTGATCGACGAACTGGAACCGGTGGATCGTGGACCGTATTGCGGTGCCATCGGTTGGGTCGATGCCACCGATCAAACAGCCGAACTGGCCGTGGGTATTCGAACGTTCTGGCTCAGCGGTTCCGACAAACAACGTCAGTTGAACTTCGGCACGGGTGCAGGAATTACCTGGGGAAGCAACCCACAGGCGGAATGGGAAGAAACCGAACTGAAAGCTGCCACTTTGATCCGAGCCGCAGCACGTCAATGGTCGCCAGGAAACAATGGCCAGCAGAGGTGAACACATGTCTGAACGAATGATCTGGTGCAACGATCGAGTCGTTACCAGCCAAGACGCACACGTGAGTATCGATGACCGCAGCTTCCTATCGGGCTACGGCGTATTTGAGACCTTGCTCGTGGAACGTGGACACCCGTTCGCCATCACCCGTCACCTACAACGATTGAGCAACAGCGCCCGGATCGCAGGCATTGCTCTACCGACAACAAACCTGGCGGAAGCGGTGAACGAACTCATCGCAGCGAATCGTGACCGAATCGGTGACGCCGGTCGTTTACGAATCACCGTGACCGCTGGCCCCGATTCGCGGACAGTCGGCAACGTGGTGATGACCTGCGACCCGCAACCGCCACATCCAGAATCAGTACACCTGTTGACGGTTCCCTGGACGTTCAATGACAACGGCCCCTTGGTGGGAGCCAAAGTGACCAGCTACGCCGACAATCTGGCTGTTCTCAACCAAGTCAGGGCGATGGGTGCTGACGAAGCGGTCATGGCCGACACCGCGGGACGGGTCTGCGAATGCACCACAGCCAACGTTGTTTACTCCTTCGACGATCAACTCGTTACCCCAACTCTGGAGACTGGTTGCCTGCCTGGTGTTACCCGCGCGCTGCTCATCGAATGGGGATTAGTTGCCGAGCATGACCATCCCATCGAGGTTCTGGCTCAGGCCGATGAAATCCTCATCAGCTCCTCAACCCGTGCGCTGCTGCCCGCACATCAACTCGATGAGCGAACACTGGTGATCGGTGAACTGGGAGCAGCCGCTGCGGAAGGGTTTCGACAACGGGCCGCAGACGACCTCGACCCGTAGGTCACTCCGGCATCACGAGTAGGTCAGGCGTCAGATCGCTGATGCTCGTCGCACCAAGCAAGGCCATCGCCATGCGGAGTTCTGTCTGCAGAATCTCCACCGCGCGGGCGGCTCCGGCAGCGCCGAAGGCTGACAAACCCCAAACGTAGGGGCGTCCGACTCCCACCGCAGTTGCGCCCAAAGCGAGCGCTTTGGCGACGTCTGTGCCACGACGGATCCCGCCATCAACCAACACAGGAACCTCACCACCGACAGCATTCACGACCGCCGGTAGTGCCCAGGCGGTAGACACCACAGTGTCCAGATTGCGAGCGCCGTGGTTAGAGACGATGACTGCCGCAGCTCCGGCATCCACGGCACGCCGAGCATCCTCTGCGCGCAGCACGCCCTTCGTCACCACCGGCACATCGTGCTGAGCAACCAGATCATTGACGTCATCCCAGGTCACGTCCGCTGCCAGGTGCGGGTTGTAGACGCGCTGGTGCGCAGGCAGAGGATCCGGCTCCAACCGGGAGTGGTCGATCAGTGGAAAGTAGGCCTCCGCCGAGACTCCGATCGAGTCGCGCTTATCCCGGTCTCGCGCGCCCAGGCTTGGCGTATCAACCGTCAGCACAATCGCCTGCGCCCCACACGTAATCGCCCGCTCCACGATCTCGTGGGTATAGCCACGATCGCGCTGCACGTATAGCTGGAACCACCACGGCTGATCGCGACATATTGGTGCCAGCTCAGTGAAATCTGTGGAGCCCAGCGAACTCTGGATGTAAAGACTGCCGGCCGCACGGGCAGCCGCGAACGTCTCCAGTTCGCCGCGCTCGGTGTAGAGCTGATGTCGGGCAGTCGGCGACATAAAGATCGGGCTGCCGTACGTCATCCCCAGGAATGAAACCGATGAGTCCAGTTCAGACACATCGTTCAGGCTGCGGGGGAGTAGTCGTATGTCTTGCCAGTCGCTGATGTTGCGTGCAATCGACAGTTCATCCCCGGCGCCGCCCGCGACGTAGTCGTACGCCGCTTGCGTGAGATTGACTTGGGCAAGCGGTTCGAACTGATCAACGCACACGACAGCGTCGAGGAAAGGTTCTGGCCCAGAGTCTTCTGCCATGCGAGAACTCTAGGGCGGTACATATGCCTGCGCAGCGAACGCGTCAGCCCCGGAACTTGTATGCGACACACCGAAGCTCGTTTGGTGCGGACATATTCGATCATGACATGTGATCGTTCTGCGATGTTTGCGATCTTGAACTCGTTTCCGGTCCGGGTTGGTGCCACTCTTGCGGTGGTCGCGTCGCTATCGATTGGAGGGATGTGGGAGTCGCCGCCAGTGAACGCCGTTCCTGCGCAAGGGGATGCGGACAGCACTGCAGAGCCGGCGGAGTCGGAAGTTCAGGCAGCAAGTCGTGTTGCGAAAAGTACCGGTCGGGCTCAGCAGGTAGTCGGTAAGACCACCGAGTGGCAGACGGTCGATGCGCTGCCCAATGGCCAGTTCCTGTTGAAGGCCGACAGTGAACCAGTCCGTGTGCGGGAACGTTCTGGACTCTGGCGGCCGATCGATTTGCGGCTGGTTCGCTCTGCAGATTGGTGGAAGCCCCGCACGGGTGGAAATCAGGTCCAGATCGCTGCAGCGGCGCGCCGCAAAGGCTCGGCGTTGGTGTCGGTGAGATTGGGAACGAAGACTGTCACCGCAATGCAGAAGCGAGCGACGAGTCGCTCCGCGGTTCGTGTGCCGCTACGGGTCACGCCCACGGCGTCGGATTCGCGTCTGACACTGCTCAGTTCTCGCAAGCTTGCGCCCGCTCGTGTGCAAGGACGGGTGGCGACGTTCCGATCTGTGGCGCAAGGTGTGGACATGTCCATCGAGCCCACAGCACAATCCTTCTCCTTGGCACTGTCGCTTCGTGGCGACTCAAAGCACAAACGTGTGGTTGCGCTGCCGATGCGTTTGCGCAATCTTTCGCTCACGACACGAAGTGGAGATCTGGTGGTGAAGCGTGGTGCGAAGACTGTTTCTCGGATGTCTGCGCCTTCGATGACGGACGCTTCCGGTACTCCGCTTGCCGCCAAGGCGCGCTTTGTCATCGCGTCCCATCGAAAAGGCGTGTGGCAGGTGCGCCTGGTCGTCCCGGCGCAACCGCGTGTGGCAACGACGGGGCCTTTGACGGTACGCACGGGAGCGATCATCGGTGTGCCCGTGTCGACGTACGTGTGGTCCGCATCTCCTAGTACGAGCTTTGCCAACCAGACGGTGCTCAAGGTCGGGCGCTACGCGTCCCCAGCATCCACTGGTCGGGCCTATCTGAATTTCAATTTGAGCGAGATCTATGGCAAGGCGGTGGAGGGTTCGCTTATGAAGCTGTGGCAGACGGCGGGCACGACGTGTTCGCAAAGTGCCATGAACATCTATCGGGTGACGAAATCATGGCCAGCAAATCTGACCTGGAACACCATGAACTCGCTGGGTGTGGCACCCGGTGGGACACCTGCAGCCACTGTCACGCAGAGCCGCGGCTACACCGGTTGCGCGGCTGGGTGGTTGACCGGGTCGGGTGGAAACGCGGGCGACATTCCGTTGACGAGCGCAGCACGGGCGATCGCAGCGAACCCGTCCAGCTATTTCGGTTTTGCGCTGGCTGCCTCCCAGGAGACATCGACTGCGGGGGCGCGCACACTTTCTGCGCCCAGCGGTGTGGCGGGCCCGAGTGTGTGGGTGACGTATTACGAGCCACCCAACACAGCGCGCAGCGTGTCGATTGACAAGCTGTACGGCGGATACACCAGCTACAACAAGCCCGTCCTGCGGGCCACGATCAGCGCGATTGACGGCGGCTACCTCAATGCAAGCTGGAAGATCTACAAGAGAACCGGCAGCACTGCAGGTGCAGTCGTGTGGGCAGTGGATGACACCTGGTACTACCCATCCGGAGACCAAGCTTGGTTCGCCGTTCCCACCGCGTTGCCCAACGGCGACTACAGACTAGAAGTCCGGGGCTTACGTAACGGCGTCAAATCTGCAAATGCCGCCGGGATCGACTTCAGTATCGATGCGGGCTGCTGGGACTACGTGATCATGGGGGCGCGAGGGTCAGGACAGCCCTACAACGACAAGTGGAACTCCGATGACGCGCGTGACTTCAAGCTTCATTCGAGCTTTGGATGGTTTGCGGACGTCGTGGGTCGGACGGCTTACGAGCTGGAGAAGGCCATCCTCCAAAACGAAGCGGGAGCCACGGTGCGGATGCTGCCGTTGGACAGCACTATGTATCCAGCCGATGGAGGTGTGATCAGGTTTGCCGGAGCCTGGACAGGTTTCGGGACGGACTACATGGAGAGTGCTAACCGGGGGAAGGAAGCGGCGAGGAGTGCTGTGGATCGCATCCACGAGGCGTGTGGAAAGGCCAAGTTCGCTTTCATCGGCTACTCACAAGGGGCCCACGTGATGGCCGACGTCATGCAGGAGAAGCAGGCGCTGGGCAACTCCATCCTCGGTGGTGCCTTCTTCGGAGACCCATACTTCAGGGGGGACACCTGGGCTGGTGTCCCTGGTTTGGGTGCTCCGTACGACAAGAGTCGTAGCGGCGGATTGGGGCAAAGGCCTGAATACAGTGCCACACTGACGCCGCGAGTAGTCTCCTTCTGTCACGGTGCCGATTTCGTCTGCCAGGGCCCTCCGCCGATCACGGGTTCTGCCCACGGTACCTACGCCGGGCACGATGATGCCGCATACCGACCAGAAGCATCCTTCGCTGCATGGGTGGTGCATGGTAAGTGAAAGTGCAGGGTGCCAACCGATTTCGGACCGGCTGTCTCGCGGTACTCACGGCCTGTGCGCTTCTCTCAGTTGCGGCTTTTGCTGTCTTCTTGGCGCGTCAGCACCAACTAGCCAGGGCCTCCACTTGGACATTTGAGGAGAAGCAGCAATTCGCCGACTTTGCCTCGGCGCACATCGCCCAGCCCGGTTGGATTCTCAAACGGACAGAGATTCGCGATGGCGGAAGGGACGTTTTTGGCTCCCCCGACCCAAGCGGCGCCGCTGGGGCCGTGGAATATGCAGTCCAGAGTCCAACTGATGTGTTGGCGGCACCAGACAAGATCATGAGACGTTTGATCGATAGCGGCTATGGCAAGGCAGAAGGCAGCAGGTGTGAGTCCTCCCGCGAAGCAGAGGCGGTGGGCCGCGTCTGTTCGTTTTCCAATGGGATGTACGTGGCTGGTTCATCAGCGAATCGAAACACCCCATACCCGACCGTGACCTTCCAGGTTCCACTTAGCGAATTCAGGCAAATTGTCAAGGGGCAGATCTGATGGGTGGCGTTTGTGGAAGCCGGTGTGTTGGGGCAGCTTGGGGCGAATGAAGCAGGCCATGGCCAATCGGGTTGGTTTGGGTTGTCTTGTGTTGGCGACAGTGTGGGCTGTTGGCCTGATCGCGGTGGTGGGGGTGTTCTTGGTGCGTCAACACCAGTTGGAGAAGGCATCGATGTCATCTCATACTGGCCTGAGGCCACCCAAATCATCGGGTGGCCTCAGTTCACGTTTTAGGGGATTTGCCTACAGCGGCATGGGCGGATTCTCATCCAGCAGGTTCTTAATCAGGTTGTCCAGATCAAGGTGGTCACCCTCGGTGCCGGGCTTCACGACCTCATTGGTCCGCTGCAAGAACTCGGAGACCTCGCTCAGCGGAGCCTGCATTTCGGCGCGACCGTTAGGTGACTGCAGCACCACATGAAGCAGTGCCTTGCCATCGTCGTGGCTGGGCCACATCACGATGTCGCCTTGGCCGGTCGGCTCGTTAACGCCTTGGGTCAACAGTTCACGGGAGAACACCCAGGTCACGGCACCTTCCATCGTGTGGAACGTGGCACGCACGGAGAACGGCTCGTGAGCTGCGTAATCCAGTACGGCGTTCACCTTGACCGTCTGTTCCGAGCCAGCAACGACTAAACGCATGTCGACATTGCTCGAGATGATCGTGGGCAAAGGTCCGGTTTCCATTATTTCCTCCTCGCGGGACTACGACGTAGGTATGCCCGCTTCGGATCCCCGGCAATCGTGGAAAGGCCGAATCTGGAGGGGTATTTCGGCCAGTTGGCGCAAGGAAATCGCGCAGTGCAACTGTCGCTAACAGCGTGTAGCTAGATCCTCGATTCTTGGCACCTGGCCCAGAGCCGGACGATCCGTCAAGAAGCCGGATCGCCCTCCCATCGTCTGGGAAGGTTGCACAAACAAAAGGGCCCTGAAGGGCGCTAAATGTTGTGCACCTGCCCAGAGCCGGACGATCTGTCAAGAAGTCAGATCGCCCTCCCGTCGTCTGGGCAGGCACACGCAAAAGGCGCCCCGAAGGGCGCCTTGGAAGCGTGCACCTGCCCAGACTCGAACTGGGGACCTCCCGCGTGTGAAGCGGACGCTCTAACCAACTGAGCCACAGGTGCGAGTAACAGGGGTGAACTCTATCCCGTGCAAACGGCGAAGACCGATGCTGGTGGTGTTTGATGATCCGTGCATCCACCGATCATCAAAGAGGTGTCCTCGTGGCTGAACGAAATCTGGTCTACATCCTGCACACCAGTACAGGTCCAGACGGTTGGGCATTGGCGACCGTCGAAGATGGCGTGCCGCGAAGGGACGCCACCTGGGTGGGTGTCTATGAGGTTTCGGACGAAGTTGCCGAGGCATTGCGTGGTTTGGACGAACCCCAGCACCACTGGGATGAGATCCAAAGTTCACCGGGTCACGTCCTGGATTGGGACGGCACCAAAGTCGCACTTACTGATACGCCTGAATAGCGCCCCAACTCGGTACGGCGTTCCCGCAGGCTCGCAGAGGGCCACAGTTCGCCATTGAGTAGGTCGCAGGGCACTAGGCTGCTGCGCACCCGCTTCATCTCAACAATTGGGAGTTCGCCCCATGTCTTCGGTCACCGTCATTTCCGACTCCGGCAATCGCGTCGTGGAGTTCACGGAAACGACAACCGCAGCAGACATCTTGGGTGACGAACCCGCCGTCGTTGCCCGAATCAACGGCGAACTACGGGATCTCGATACCCCTGTTACCGATGGCGACGAGGTGCAAGCAGTCCCGATTGATTCCCCGGACGGTTTAGCCGTACTACGGCACTCGACCGCCCACGTCTTGGCTCAGGCAGTACAAGACGTGTTTCCCGGAACCAAGCTGGGCATCGGTCCGCCGATCACCGATGGCTTCTACTACGACTTTGATCCAGAAAATCCGTTCACGCCCGAAGACCTAACTGCGCTGACCAAGCGGATGCAGCAGATCGTCAAAGAGAAGCAACGGTTTGTTCGTCGGGTCGTGACCGAGGACGATGCTCGAGTAGAGCTTGCCGACGAGCCGTATAAATGCGAACTCATCGGGCTCAAGGGCGGTTCCGCCGCCGAACTTGACCCAGACGTGATGGAGGTCGGTGGCAACGAGCTGACGATCTACGACAACGTCCATCCCCGTACTGGTGAACGTCGTTGGGGGGACTTGTGTCGAGGCCCGCACCTGCCACACACCGGGATGATCCCCGCACACAAGCTGATGCGGACGGCAGCGGCCTACTGGCGTGGCAGTGAAAAGAACCCGCAACTGCAGCGGATCTACGGCACTGCCTGGCCAAGCAAGGAAGCGCTGAACGATTACCTCAACTTCTTGGCCGAGGCGGAGAAACGCGATCACCGTCGTCTCGGGGCCGAGTTGGACTTGTTCAGCTTTCCCGATGAGATTGGTTCTGGCCTGGCGGTCTTCCACCCCAAGGGTGGAGTCATCCGTAAGTCCATGGAGGACTACTCCCGCGAACAGCACGCCAAGAGTGGGTACGAGTTCGTCTACAGCCCACACATCACCAAGTCGAAGCTCTTCGAAACTTCTGGACACTTGGATTGGTACGCCGACGGCATGTACCCACCCATGCAGTTGGACGAAGAGAAAGATTCACAGGGCAACATTCGCCGTGCGGCGCAGGACTATTACCTGAAGCCGATGAACTGCCCCATGCACAACCTGATCTTTGATTCGCGGGGGCGTTCCTACCGGGAACTCCCTTTGCGGCTCTTCGAGTTCGGCACCGTCTATCGCTATGAGAAGTCCGGTGTGGTCCACGGTCTGACCCGAGCCCGTGGCTTTACCCAAGACGACGCGCACATCTACTGCACAGACGAACAGATGGCCGATGAGCTCGACTCGTTGCTCACGTTCGTCTTGGATCTACTGCGTAACTACGGCCTGGACGACTTCTACCTCGAACTATCCACCCGTGACCCGGAGAAGTCCGTCGGCTCCGACGACGTATGGGAACGCGCGACCGAGACGCTTCGCCTAGCAGCCGAACGTCAAGGGTTAGAACTCGTGCTGGACCCAGCGGGAGCAGCGTTCTACGGACCCAAGATTTCCGTGCAAGCCCGCGATGCCATCGGGCGCACCTGGCAGATGTCGACGATCCAGTTGGACTTCAACCTGCCGGAACTGTTCGATCTGCAGTACCAAGCAGCAGATGGCACACGTAAGCGACCCGTGATGATCCACCGGGCACTGTTCGGTTCGATCGAACGGTTCTTTGCTGTCCTGCTGGAGCATTACGCGGGTGCGTTCCCACCCTGGCTTGCTCCCGTGCAGGTATTGGCGATCCCAGTGGCCGAACCGCACATTGACTACCTGCAGCCGGTACTAGATCGATTGCGGCAGGCCGGAGTGCGCGTCGAGCTTGACCACAGCAGCGACCGGTTCGGTAAGAAGATTCGGAATGCGCAAAAGCAAAAGGTTCCGTTCATGCTGATCGCAGGTGACGAGGACCAAGAGAACGAGTCAGTCAGTTTCCGATTCCGGGACGGCTCTCAGCGCAACCAGGTTCCGATTGACGAAGCGATCACGCTGATCGTGGACGCCATCGAAAACCGGGAACAGGTCTGACATGGGCAACCCGAACGATTGGGACCGCTTATGGACGCCTCACCGAATGTCCTATGTCAAAGGTGAAGGCAAACCAGCGGACAGTTCGTCCGGGGATCATTGCCCGTTTTGCCGAGCGACTCAGGTTGATGATCCGTTGGTCGTCAAACGAGGGGAGCGGGTCTACGCGATCCTCAACAAGTTCCCTTACAACTCGGGCCACCTGCTGATCTGCCCGAACCGACACACTCCGAACTACGTCGATCTCGACGCCGACGAGCTGGCCGAGTTCTCCACGTTCACGGTCAAAGCGATCGAAGCGTTGAAGGCCGCTGCAGCTCCAGAAGGTTTCAACATCGGCATGAATCAAGGGGCAACTGCGGGTGCGGGAATTGCTGCGCACTTGCATCAACACATCGTTCCCCGCTGGGGTGGCGATGCGAACTTCATGCCGATCGTGGGTGGCACCAAGGTGTTGCCGCAGTTGTTGGAACAGACCCGAGACCTACTCGCCAATGCTTGGCCGGAGGACTGATGCTGAACGCAACGAATATTCGTCAGGTATTGGCCCATGTCGTTGAGCCGGTCGCTCGGGGGTTGCTGAAGCTCGGTTTGAGCCCCGATGCCATCACCATCATCGGCACGATCGGGGTGAGCTTTGGAGCGTTGTACTTCTTCCCGCAAGGAATGCTCTGGCAAGGCGTCTTGGTCATCGTGGCATTCGTCTTTTCCGACATGTTGGACGGAACGATGGCTCGCTTGTCTGGACGTTCGGGGCCGTGGGGTGCGTTCTTAGATTCCACCCTGGACCGAGTCGCAGACGGTGCGATCTACATCGGTCTGATCGTTTATGCCGCCCGGGAACAGAACTGGTGGCTGCTGGCTGGCTTGGCGACTTGCCTGATCGCCGGCACCATCATCAGCTATGCAAAGGCTCGTGCAGAAGGTCTCGGAATGACCTGCAACGTCGGTTTTGCCGAACGTTCGGAACGGCTCATCATCATTTTGTTGGTAACTCTCGTCGCTGGGTTCGGAGTCCCCTACGTGTTGATGGCCGGGGTATGGATCCTCGCTGCGTTGAGTGTCTTCACCGTGTTCCAACGTGTCCTACATGTGCGTAAGCAAGCCCAAGCACTAAGTGCCGGATCTGCGGAGGCAATCGCATGAACGCCAAAGACGACGCCTCCTACTTCGCCTACGCGGCTGGTTGGTCCAGCGTGCGCAAGATGCCAGAAAAGACCGCCTACAACTCGTTCCAACGCATTGCTGACCGGTTATGGAAGCGTGGCGGTGGAGGAGTTAAGCAACTTGAGCTCAACCTGCAACGAGTCCGACCTGAGGCTGATCACGACGAGATTCGTGAACTGTCGCGTGAAGGAATGCGTAGTTACTTCCGGTACTGGTGCGACGCATTCCGGATGCCGGACTGGTCGTCCGAACGCATCGTCGAACGATTCGACGGAATCGATGCCGATCATCTAGACGTTGCCCTGGCCGAGGGCAAAGGATGCATCGTGGCCCTGCCTCACATGGGCAACTGGGACCATGCCGGGGCATGGGCAACTCTTGCGCACGCACCGGTAGTGGCTGTTGCTGAGCGCCTCAAGCCCGAGCGGCTTTACGAGAAGTTCTTGGCCTATCGGCGTTCAATCGGACTGGAGATTCATCCATTGGGAACGCCCAACATGATGGACGTACTTGCCCAAGACCTGGCGGACAACAAGATCGTTGCTTTGCTGGCAGACCGCGACTTGACCGCGAGAGGGATCGACGTGGAGTTCTTTGGCGAAACCACTCGGATGCCTGCCGGTGCGGCCACTTTGGCATTGCGTACCGGTGCGCCGTTAATGGCAGCGTCTCTGGGCTATGACGGACCCAATGCGTTCGCCAAGATCAGTCCCTTCCTTGACGTGCCAACCGTGGATGATCCGACAGACCACGAGCAGGTTGCGGCAGCAGTTCCTGAGGTTTGCCAACAGATCGCCGATGTGTTTGCGGAGGGGATCTCACAGCATCCGACGAACTGGCACATGTTGCAGAAACTGTGGCTGTCCGATTTGGACCCGGACCGTCTTGCGCAAGCTGATCGTGCCGGTGGTCGAACCTGATGCGCATTGGCATCGTCTGCCCGTACGACTGGTCAGCGCCGGGCGGTGTGAAGGCGCACGTCCATGACCTAGCCGAGGCATTGTTAGCCGCCGGGCACGAGGTATCGGTCCTGGCTCCCAGCGAGATTGACGAGATTGACGAACCCTGGGTGGTGAACGCGGGTCGGCCAGTGTCTGTGCCGTACAACGGATCTGTCGCTCGGGTGAACTTCGGAATGGTGTCCGCAGCGCGGGTACGCCGATGGGTGAAGGACGGCGCGTTCGACATCGTTCATGTCCACGAACCAGCCTCTCCGACGGTGTCGCTGCTTGCTTGCTGGGTGAGCGATGGACCTGTGGTGGGCACCTGGCATTCCAGCCAAGACAAGTCTCGGGCCATGAGTGCGGCTGCTCGGATTTTGCAGACCGCGATCGAGAAGATCTCGGGTCGGATCGCGGTCAGCGAGAAGGCGCGAGAGACCTTGGTTGAACACCTCGGGGGAGACGCGGTCCTGATTCCTAATGGAGTCTCTTGCGCTCGCTTTGAGAACGCGACGCCACTCGCTGGCTACCCCCGGACTGGGCCGACTGCCCTGTTCCTCGGTCGCATTGACGAAAGCCGCAAGGGGCTGCCTGTTTTGATTGATGCGTTGCCACAGATCGTCGAGCAATATCCCGACTTTGAACTACTGGTTGCAGGGCCAGGCGAAGCAGACAAGATCACTGACGACTTGCCTGCTGAACTCGCGCATCACGTTCGATTCTTGGGCTTGGTCTCCGAGGAAGACAAGATCAGTGCCTTCGCGTCGGCTGATGTTTACGTCGCTCCCAACACAGGCGGCGAGAGCTTCGGCATCGTCCTGCTGGAAGCGATGGCGGCCGGAACCCCAGTCGTGGCATCCGACATCGAGGCATTCGAGAAGGTGCTCGGTGATGGCCGGTGGGGAGAGCTGTTCGACAATGGCAATTCGGCAGATTTGGCCACCGTGATCAACCGGCTATTGGCTGACGAACCACGCCGAGCTGAACTGGCCGTCATCGGACATGAGCGTGCGATGGAGTTCGA
>JBDHZU010000045.1:0-13530 GCA_039812085.1 Candidatus Nanopelagicales bacterium
TGCCTTCAAAGTGCTGCCGAATAAGGCGAATGAACCTGAGGCCGTCGAGCATTGACCGAACAACTGGCGCCGGGTGTGGTGGTGTCGCGGCAGACGGAGCTCTTCATCTCCACACGCGACGGCATCCGTGCCCAGCATTGTTTCTCTTTCGCAGACCATTACGACCCGACCAACATTGCTGTGGGTCCGTTGCAGGTATGCAATATCGAGCAGCTTGATCCCATGAAGGGATATCAGCCCCATCATCATGCGCATCACGACATCGTCACGATCGTGCTGGAGGGAAAGCTCCGGCACGAGGACACCTACGGCAACGTGGGGGAGTTATCCGCTGGAGATGTTCAGCTATTGCAGTCAGCCGACGGGGTTGAGCATTCCGAAACCAACCCGGATCTTGAGGCTATCTGCACTTTCGTGCAGTTGTGGTTCGCTGCCGATTCGTCGTCAACTGACGTGACGTACTGGACAGCGCCCATCGGATCGCAGAGCGGACTGCACGATCTCCCGCTCCCAGATCTGACGTGTGGGGTGCTCCTGCAGGAATACACCGGAACCAGTACGCAATCACTGGTCATTGACGGGGGCGCGTTCATCCTCGCCCTAGAACCTGGATTACGCATCGACCTTGGTGATGGCGTCACTGTTGAATTGGGCACCTTTGATTCGCTGCGCCTGCGGGGACAGTTCTCGGTGTCTCTGACGTCAGACGGGCAAGCAACTCGCGCTGTACTTGGCGTCTTCTCTGAGGAGACGATGCGACCGTTCGATCCACCTAGTCGTTAGTAGCGCTGGTGGCGGCACCCAGCTCTAATGCCTGGGAAAGTCGTCCAGCAGATGCCACCACGCTAGTGGCATGAAGTCGACCGGGGGTTCTGGTCAATCGTTCGATCGGTCCGCTGACTGAAATAGCGGCGATGACATTGCCGTCCAAACCCCATACCGGTGCGGAGACACTGGCTACGCCGGATTCCCGTTCGCCCACACTTTGCGCCCATCCACGGCGACGCACGGAGGCAAGCGAATGGGCAGAGAACTTGGCGCTTGACAGCAACTGTTCGATGACATCCGCTGGCTGCCACGCGGTCAAGACCTGTGCGGCTGAGCCGGCACTCATCGGCAACGAGGTGCCGACGGGCACGGTGTCGCGCAATCCGGAGGTTCGTTCCGCTGCGGCAATACAAATGCGCTGGTCCCCATCGCGCACATAAAGCTGAGCGCTTTCTCCGGTGATGTTGCGCAGAGCCGTCAGCAGTGGTCCGGCAGCGTTGAGCAGTTGGTCTTCTCCAGCAGACGATGCGAGTTCAGCCAGACGTGGTCCCAGGATGAAACGCCCCGATGCGTCCCGGCCGACAAGTCCGTGAACTTCTAGGGCAGTCGCTAATCGGTGGGCAGTGGGACGGGGGAGTCCTGTGGTCGCAGCAAGTCCCGCCAGGTTCGCTGGTCCTGTCTGTAATGCATCCAACAGGGTGACGGCCTTGTCTAAAACCCCAACTCCGCTAGACTTGTCCACGGACTGATACTAAATGTCCATATGCTGGAATGTCCAGTGAGACGAGGGAGTTTCGATATGGGTCGCACATTGGCAGAGAAAGTCTGGGATGCGCATGTCGTTCGACATGTCGACGGAGAACCGGACCTGCTCTACATCGACCTCCATCTGGTGCATGAGGTAACCAGTCCGCAGGCATTCGACGGTCTGCGTGCGTCGGGACGTCCAGTGCGTCGTCCCGACCTGACGATGGCCACCGAAGACCACAACGTCCCCACTATCGACATCGACAAGCCGATTGCGGACGTGGTCTCCCGCACCCAGGTCGACACGTTGCGCAAGAACTGCGAGGAGTTCGACGTTCCGATCTACTCACTAGGGGATGTCGATCAAGGGATCGTGCACGTCGTTGGTCCTCAGTTGGGATTGACCGCCCCCGGGATGACGGTGGTCTGCGGCGACAGTCACACCTCCACCCACGGTGCTTTTGGTGCGCTGGCATTCGGGATCGGAACCAGTGAAGTTGAGCATGTGTTGGCGACCCAGACGTTGCCGCTCAAGCCGTTCAAAACCATGGCCATCACCGTGATCAACGAACTACCGGAGGGCGTGACGAGTAAGGACTTGATCCTGGCAATCATTGCTCGAATCGGTACCGGTGGTGGTCAGGGTTATGTCCTGGAATACCGAGGCGAAGCAATCGAGAAGCTGTCGATGGAAGCTCGGATGACCGTTTGCAACATGTCGATCGAAGGTGGTGCCCGGGCGGGAATGATCGCACCGGACGAAACCACGTTCGAGTACATCAAGGGACGCGAGCGTGCACCTCAGGGTGAAGACTGGGATGCCGCCGTGGAGTACTGGAAGTCGCTGGTCACCGACGACGATGCAGTCTTCGATGCCGAGATCGTTATCGACGCTTCTGAATTGACGCCATTCGTGACGTGGGGGACGAACCCCGGTCAGGGTTTGCCGCTGGGAGAAAGCGTTCCCGATCCCGACTCGATGGTCGATCCCAACGAAGCAGCAACTGCGCGCAAGGCGCTGGACTACATGGGTCTGACAGCGGGAACTGCACTGCGCGACATTGAGGTAGACACCGTATTTCTGGGCTCATGCACCAACGGTCGGATCGAAGACCTTCGTAGTGCGGCAGAGGTGATGAAGGGGCGCAAGGTCGCCGACGGTGTTCGAATGCTGGTGGTCCCCGGTTCGGTGAAGGTTCGTTTGCAGGCACAAGAGGAAGGCCTCGACCAGGTTTTCATCGACGCTGGTGCCGAATGGCGGCAAGCCGGTTGCTCGATGTGTCTGGCGATGAACCCGGACAAGCTGACTCCCGGTGAGCGCAGCGCTTCCACCTCGAACCGGAACTTTGAAGGTCGCCAGGGAGCGGGTGGTCGTACGCACCTCGTGTCCCCACCCGTGGCAGCGGCAACTGCGGTCACTGGCCGGTTGTCGGCACCGGCAGACCTGGACGAACTTGCCACGGTCTGACCGGCAGCTACTACCTACTTACTTACTACGAGGAGACCACGATGGAGAAATTCGATACGCACACTGGTGTTGGGGTGCCGCTGCAAGCGAGCAATGTGGACACCGATCAGATCTGCCCAGCCGTTCACCTCAAGCGTGTGACCCGGCACGGCTATGAAGATGCCTTGTTCTCGGCATGGCGAGAGAACCCTGACTTTGTGCTGAATGACGAGCAGTATGCGAACGGTTCTGTGCTCGTGGCCGGACCGGAGTTCGGTACGGGTTCCTCGCGTGAACATGCGGTCTGGGCATTGCAGGACTACGGGTTCAAGGTCGTATTGAGCAGTCGATTTGCGGACATCTTCCGAGGTAACTCGGGTAAGGGAGGTCTGCTAGCTGCAGAGGTTCCACAGCCGGTGATTGATGAGCTGTGGCAGTACCTGCGGGATAACCCCGGTGCCACCATCACTGTCGATCTCAATGACTGCCGAGTCCGAGCTGGTGATATTGACGAGGCATTTGTGATCGACCCGTACACGCGTTGGCGTTTGCTCGAAGGCCTGGATGACATCGGCATCACCATGCAACATGCTGATGAGATCGACAAGTTCGAAAAAACCCGTCCATCGTTCAAACCGGTCACTGCCTGAAGTCCTTGCCACATAACGACTTTCGGCGTGTTGGCTTGCAGAGGCATTGCGCTGAACTAGCCTCTCGGTCGTACCGGACAAACAGTCCGAACCATTCAAAGGAAGAAGTCGCACTGTGAACAAGGCAGAGCTCATCGACAAGGTTGCGGAACGGTTGGACATCAGCCGCAAAGCTGCCCAAGAAGCTGTCGAAGAAATCATCTCGTCGATCACTGAGTCGGTTGCTACCGGAGAGCGCGTGGCCATCACTGGCTTCGGCGTCTTCGAGAAGGTTGAGCGTAAGGCTCGCACCGGCCGTAACCCACTGACTGGCGCGATCGTGAAGATCAAGGCCACCAGCGTGCCGAAGTTCCGTCCGGGTGCGGAGTTCAAGAACGTTGTCCACTCCGGCAAGCCTGCTAAGAAGGCTGCTGCCAAGAAGGCTGCGCCTGCTAAGAAAGCTCCGGCCAAGAAGGCAGCCCCGGCCAAGAAGGCAGCCCCGGCCAAGAAGGCCGCTGCTAAGAAGGCCCCAGCAAAGAAAGCTGCAGCTAAGAAGGCTCCAGCTAAGAAGGCTGCCAAGAAGTAGTCGTTTGGGTTCGTTTCTCGAACCTGTGTGTTGTGCCCCTGTCGATATGGCAGGGGCACAACACGTTTTCGGCCCTCCGGGCAGCATTCCCATGCGTGGCTCTGACAAGGTTGCTCATCGGTACAACATTCGGACGCTTCGTAATGGAGGAGTTCACCCGTGGCAAGTAAGCGCAATGGGGGAGAACCCGTTGGCCCCTACCTCGGTTTCGCGGTCGCAGTGCTCAAGCCGATCCTGACGGTGACGACCAAACGTGAACGAGAAGGCACTGAGTTTCTCGATCACGTCTATCCGCCTAATGACGGAATCGTTATCGTCGCGAATCACACCTCGTGGTTCGATCCGCTCAACATCTCGCATGTGTTGTGGGATCACGGTCGTCCGCCACATTTCTTGGCCAAGGACAAGCTGTTCACTTTGCCGGGACTCGGTCCCATCATGAACGGGTCAGGTCAGATTCCGGTCTATCGAAATAGCGATGACAAGCGTTCCGCGATCCGGGCAGCAATTGAAGCTGTCAACAAGGGTCAAACAGTCATCGTCTATCCCGAAGGAACGATGACCCGGGATCCAGAAATGTGGCCGATGTCTGGGCGCACTGGCGCCGCTGAGCTGGCATTCAGCACAGGTGCCCCAGTGATCCCGATGGCGCAGTGGGGTCCAGAGCAAGTCATGCGGCCCTACAAGAACGAACTCCATCTCATCCCTCGTAAGACGATGAAGACGGTCGTCGGCCCACCGATTGACCTCGATGATCTTCGTTCCGATGAACCCACCGTGGAGGCATTGCGCCAAGCGACGGACAGGATCATTGGCGTGATCACATCGATGCTGGAAGAGTTACGTGGACAGAAGGCTCCTGAGCAGCGAATGAGCTTCAAAGAGTGGAAGGCCGCCCAAGAAGCGCAAGCAGCGGAGCAGTCAGACAAAGACTAGGCAGACGTGAGTCAGCCAGGAGGAGTAGGTATGACCCGCGTTGCAGTAATGGGCAGTGGATCGTTCGGCACCGCGATGGCGATGGTCTGCGCCGATGCTGGCGGAGATGTGGGTACCTGGGCCCGAGAACCGGAAGTTGCCGAGAGCATCACGCGTCGTCACGAGAACGAGATGTTCCACCCCGGTCTTGAACTGCCCCCGACGATTTGGTCGAGCACTGATGAGGCAGAGGTTCTCAAAGATGCCGAGATCGTGATTCTCGCTGTACCTGCTCAAACCCTGCGCGACAACCTGGCGAAGTGGAAAGACATCATTCCGGACAACGCCGTGTTGGTCAGTCTGATGAAGGGCATCGAGATGGGCACGACGATGCGTATGAGCCAGGTCATCTCTGAAGTGGCCGAAGTTCCCGCTGAACGAGTCGCCGTTATCTCCGGTCCTAACCTGGCTCGCGAAATCATCCAACGGCAACCGGCTGCCACCACTGTCGCCTGCGTTGATGCTGACAATGCCGAGAAGCTTGCCGGGGCAGTCACCAATGCCTACTTCCGTCCTTACCGAACCACCGACATCATCGGTGCCGAGATCGGTGGTTCGGTCAAGAACGTCATCGCATTGGCCAATGGCATGGCCTACGGAATGGGATTTGGCGAGAACGCTCAGGCATCGCTCATTACCCGTGGTCTGGCAGAAATGAGCCGACTCGGCGAAGCGTTGGGCGCCAACCCATTGACGTTCCTTGGTCTGGCCGGCATCGGTGACCTCATCGCCACCTGTACCTCGTCACTGTCACGAAACCGGACGTTCGGAGAGAACCTCGGTCGTGGCCTGACTGTCGACGAGACCATCGAACGCACCAAACAGACCTGTGAAGGTGTCAAGAGTTGTCAGGCAATTCTCGACCTTGGGCTGGCCAACGACGTGGATATGCCCATTACGGAGCAGGTCGTCCAAGTTGTTCACCATGGAATGGCTCCTCGCGAAATGCTGGGCAACCTGATGTCTCGTGACGCAAAGCCCGAACAAGGCAGTGGACTGGACTAAGTACCGCGTAGTCTCTGCTCGGTGAGCAGCCTCACCGATAACGCAGCCGGAGTCTTGACGGCTTCCGATGCCAATTCCTCATCGTCGCGTCAGCGCGTTGCCGTCATCTTCGGTGGCCAAAGTAGTGAACATGGAATCTCCTGCTTGTCGGCAGCAAGTGTGCTCGCAGCGCTAGACCGAGATAGCTGGGATGTCATCGCCATTGGTATTACCCGAGAGGGAACCTGGTGGGAAGTCAGCTCGGATGCTGAGGATTGGCGTAAACACGGTGACCAACTCCCCGAGATCCTGCCCACCGATAGGCCAGCCGCTCTACCCGTCGGTGACCTATCGAGTTCTTCACTCTGGTCGACCATTGACGTGGTGTTCCCGGTCCTTCATGGACCGTTCGGTGAAGATGGCACGATCCAAGGAGCCCTTGAACTTGTCGGAATCCCTTTTGTCGGCTCAGGCGTCTTGGCTTCCGCCGCAGCAATGGACAAACCCGCAACTAAGTTCATCCTGAGTTCCGCCAACCTTCCCGAAGGCCGGTTCGTCGTAGCGACGGATACGCGCTGGCGGGCGGAACGAGACGCTGTTCTGGCAGAGATCGCCACGTTGACTTTTCCCGTGTTCGTCAAGCCTGCTCGGGCTGGATCCAGCGTTGGAGTGAGTAAGGTCCACTCCGCTGACGACGTCGCTGCAGCCATCGAGGTCGCGCGTGAACACGATCCGAAGGTCATCGTTGAACAGGGAATCGAAAACGCCCGTGAGGTGGAATGCGGCGTCTTAGGCGGACTCGGACTCGATCCAGCGCGTGCCAGTGTTTGCGCAGAAATCATCGTCGCCGATGATCACGAGTTCTATGACTTCGAAGCCAAGTACCTCGATTCCGGAAGTGAACTCGTCGTGCCGGCCCGGCTTGATCCGGATCTGTCGGATCGATTGCGTGCGCTGGCTGTTCGCGCGTTTGAAGTACTGGGATGCCGAGGTTTGGCTCGAGTGGACTTCTTTGTCGCTGACGATGGCTCGATCACGATCAATGAGGTGAACACCATGCCGGGGTTTACCGATGTGTCCATGTTCCCGCGAATGTGGCATTCCACGGGAGTGCCTTATCCGCAACTAGTTTCCGACCTGCTGGCATTGGCCATGCAGACGTCAGATCGGGTAGCCCCATGACAATGCGATCGGTACGTGCAGGCGCTGCGCTTGGCCTTGCGTTAGCGACTGCTGTTGGTGTGATGGTGCCGATTACTGCGGCACAGGGTGAGACCACGCCCAGTGCGCCGGCAGCACCAACGGCCAAGAAGCCACCTAAGCCGAAGCTGATCTGGGATCCGATTCGGTATGACGCCCGCCGTAAGAAGGACATGGCTGGCTATTCCTCGCGGCACTACGGCAAGAAGACGTACAAGTTGTCATCACCGAAGGTCATCGTGCTGCACTACACGGCTACCAACTCTTACAGCTCGATTCATTCGTTCTTCAACGATCGAACAGGTCTGGGTCCTGGCGGGAGTAAGCCGGAGAGCCCTGGGAACTGCACTCACTTCGTCATCTCGAAGACTGGCAAGATCTATCAGCTTGCTCCGCTGGAATACATGTGTCGGCACACGATCGGGTTGAACTACACCGCGATCGGGATTGAGTTCATCGAGTTGAACTCCGCGTCGCACATTCTTAACCGGCCCAAACAGTTGAAGGCAGGACTTCGACTTGTCCGGTGGTTGCAATCAACCAAGGGCATTAAGAAGGCAAATGTGATCGGACACGCTATGGCGAACAAGTCGCCCTACTTCATCGAGAAGAAGGGTTGGCGAAATGACCACACTGACTGGAGTACCCGACAGGTGAAAACGTTCCGAGCAAAGCTGTAGGTCTAAGAGCCGGCTGCGGTCAGTGCGGAGTCGAGCCCGGCAAGCACTAACTCTGGCGGCTGAAATGCTGACGGGATTCCCACCTGGACGGGCGCTGGGGTATCGGTAGAGGTGGCAATAGCGCCTTTAGTGCGCAGTTCAACTGCCCACGACCGTCCCTGCACCACGGCGGGATTGGTATTCGGTCCCGGTGATGCAGGATCTGCGCCGCAGCGCAAAGTGATCGGTTGTTCTCCCCAGGCAGCGACGTAAGGGGTGTCGCTGGAGACCGTGCGTCGTTGTTGCCCGGAAAGTGTTTGCGGCAATGCGGCCATGACTTTGTCGCACCAGGCGGTCTGGCTGCCAGTGGGAGTGGTGGCCGGGATCGCCACGTCTCGAGTGCAACCAGCCATCGACAGCGCCCCCACGCCCAGGAGTATCGTCACGCCCGCGTGTTGAATCCGCACCCCATGATTGTGACCTGCGAGGAGTTCTCGTGCCCCAACTGCCGTCACCTGACGCCTTAGTGTCGTCGGTCGGTGAGCATGCGCTACTGCCATTAATCGCACAACGATTGGCTGCAGTAGGGGGTGATTCTGGTGTTCTGTTGGGCCCGGGTGATGACGCGGCAGTGATCAGCGCACCTGATCAACGGGTGGTGGTGTCGACTGATGTTTTGGTCGCCGACCGCCACTTCCGGACAAGCTGGTCCACCCCAGAACAGATTGGTAGACGGGTCGCAGTAGCGAACCTCAGCGACATTAACGCTATGGGTGCTCGCGCCACCGCAATGGTGGTGGCACTTGTACTGCCGTCAGACACCACAGTGGGTTTTGTGCTCGGGCTGGCTGATGGTTTGGCACTGGAGTCGGCCAGGGCAGGAGCCACCGTGGTGGGTGGTGATCTATCGAGTGGCAGCGAGCTGTCGATTGCAGCCACTGTGCTCGGAGATCTGAATGGGCGTGATCCGATCACGCGCAGTGGTGCGCAACCTTCCGATGTCGTCGCGGTCTGTGGGCGACTGGGGTGGTCTGCGGCCGGGCTGACGATTCTGCAACGTGGATTCCGATCTCCTCGAGTTCTGACTGACGCTTATCGGCATGCCGAACCGGACTATGAGGCTGGGCCACGTGCGGCACAGGCAGGAGCAACTTCACTCATCGATGTCAGCGACGGGCTACTTGCTGACCTCGGACACATTGCCCAACAGTCGGGTGTGGCTATCGATATCGACACCAACCAACTGGCTGTCGCCGAATCGATGCGCGATGCAGCCAGCGCATTGGGTGTTGATCCCTTGGACTGGGTGCTTACTGGCGGGGAAGATCATTCGCTCGTGGCGACCTTCCCTTGTGGTGTGTCACTTCCCGAAGGCTTCCAAGCGATTGGCAATGTGATTGATCACGGGGAGTCGACGGTCACCATCGATGGCGCTGTTTATGTGAACCAAACAGGTCTGGGATGGGACCACTTCGCCTGACTCCAAACGGAGCAATTGACTGGGCTGTTCCCTATAGAGATTGGTTAGCGTCACGCTCGCAAGGCATTGCGGAGGAGGCTGACGTGCTCACCCAAGAGACAGCAGAGACCGTGGTTGCTGAGGTTGCCCAGCGATCACCTGACGAACATCCGATCTGGTGGAGCGAACTATCGAGTTCGGAGCAAGAACTGGCGATCGAGGTTGCACCGCGCGAATTGGGCAAAGTGACTGGACTGCCGGGATGGGCGCTCGATCAAGCGTTGCGGACGAGTGTGGCCGGCTACCTGGATGAATTACAGGTGCGCAAGCAGGAACAACAGGAACTACCAGAAGAAGCTCAACAAGAAGTCGCTGACAAGATCCTCAGCTTGGAAGAACTCCAACAGGTATTAGCTGAGCCGCAGCGGATGCTGCTGGGGCTCGATCTGCAGGGTGCTCGGGCCAAGGCAGCAGTTGCCGTGGGAAACGTCGACACCGCTGAACATATTGGTGTCTACACGCCGGGTATGGGTTCCACTGTCCACGGTTTTCTTGCCAAGTACGACGACGAGATGGATCGTCTGCGTCAGCGGGCGATTGGTTTTGGTCGAGCACCGGAGGATGTCGCCACCATTACCTGGCTGGGATATGAAGCTCCGCTTGGGGTGAAGGACGTTGCGCAGCGAGATGCCGCTGAGGTGGGCTCAAAGCTTTTGCGACGGTTTACGGACGGCATCCGCAGTCCGCGTGAAGACCGCTTCCATCTTGTAGCGATTGGTCATTCCTATGGTTCGACGACGACCGCGCTCTCACTGTTGGCGGATGCTGACCATCGCATCGACGATGCGGTGTTCTTCGGATCACCCGGATTAGGGACGAACGATGTGGCCGACTTCGGGTTAGAGCCGGGCCACGTCTTTCTCCTGGAAGCCAAAGATGATGCTGTTGCTGATTTGGGTTACTTCGGGCGTGACCCCAATCAACTGGAACAGGTAGTGATTTTGTCGACTGGTCCCAGCGAGGTAGGAACCGAAGTCACTGGTCACGCCAATTACTTGAACGAAGGATCTACCAGTCAGCACAACATTGCGACGGTGGTGTCAGGAGTTCCCGAACTCGCGATTCAGGGGATGGTGCTGGGATTCGGTGACCGCGTTCAGCAGGTCATCGGGTTCTTCAAACGCTGATAAGACGCCTGAGTTAGGCGGCGCGGGTGACCTTGCCAGCCTTCAGGCAGCTCGTGCATACGTTGACACGCTTGGGGGCGCCGTTGACCAGGGCCTTGATGCGCTGGATGTTCGGGTTCCAACGACGACGGGTACGACGGTGCGAGTGCGAAATGTTGTTCCCGAAGCCGGGACCCTTGCCGCAGACATCGCAGTTGGCAGCCATGGTCGTACTCCTTGCGCGTTCGTGAGGTTCGTTCTGGTCAGTGCTGCGTGTGAGATGCGGTCCGCCGATTAGCCCGGCTGGCTGATCTGTGCTGTCTGCTGCCTTGGAGGCAGGACACACGCGCAGGCGTCAATCATAGCTCATCGGCTAACGTGCGAAACCGTGCAACCCAGTGTGACGTTCGACGGCGCTCTTGTCGCTGCCTGGATGACGCGTGCAGCGCAGGAGTTCACCGTTGCTGCTGAACAGTTGGATGCACTCAACGTCTTCCCGGTTCCAGATGGGGATACCGGAACTAACTTGCGACTCAGCATCGCTGCAGCCGCCAAAGTCACCGAAGACGCCGGATTCGCTGAGCTTTCCGGTCCTGAGGCGATGAAGACATTGGCTCGTGCCGCCATGTTGGGGGCGCGTGGCAACTCTGGCGTGATCACGAGCCAACTCATCCTGGGCCTTTCCCAGGTATTCAACGGACAAGTCCCAACTGAGTCGGACTCCGCACAGGCAGAACGCTCGGAGTCGGTTCAATTCGCTCTCGGACTTACCCGCGCCAGCGAACTGGCCTATGCAGCAGTTGCAGCTCCGCGCGAAGGAACGATTTTGACGGTTTCTCGTCAAGCGGCTGAGGCAGCCACGAATGCGCTACGCGTACCGGGGACAGCAGCAGCGTTCGCTGATCTCCCGGTCGAATTGGTCTGCCGAGCGGCAGTCGATGCCGCTATCGAAGCTGTGGAACACACCCCCGAACAACTTCCAGTGTTGAAGCAGGCGGGCGTCGTTGATGCTGGTGGTGCAGGGCTGCTGCTGTTGCTCGACTGTCTGCGCCAAGTGATCGAAGGTGAACCGGTATCACATGCGAACGTACTGGCTCGCTTCCCGGCTCCTCCGACCAAAGTCGTCGGGAGCAGTGAACCGAGTAATGGATCGGTCGATCAGTATCGCGGTCCGGCTTACGAGGTCATGTGCGTTCTCAACTGTCCCGATGACTCCCGCATCCCGGGTCTCAAGAGCACCCTCGCGCAGCTAGGCGATTCCCTCGTTGTCGTAGGTGCCGATCACGAATGGAACATCCACGTTCACGTTGATGATGCGGGCGCTGCGATTGAAGCGGTTCTGGCCGTTGGGCAGCCGAGCGATGTGAAGATCACCTGGCTGTTCGACCATCCCGAGGGTGGTGAGCATCCGTGTGAACCCGAATCGAAGAAGGCGGCGTCATCAACGGTGATACCGGCCTCTGGAGGAGCCGATGGTTCTCTTACCCGCACTGTTGTGGCTGTCGGATACGGCGCAGGTGTGTGTGAACTCCTCGCCGAATCAGGTGTCACTGTCGTGCGGGCAACGGCCTCAGCGCGTCCGAGTGTGGCCGATCTGATGGATGGGATCACGGCGAATGGGGCACGGGAGATCATCGTGTTACCCAGCGATTCAGACACCCAGATCGTTGCCGAGACAGCTAAACAGCATGCCCGCGAATCCGGTCTGCGGGTGGCAGTGGTTCCTACTCGGTCGATCGTCCAGACGTTGGCCGCCATCGCTGTGCATGATCCTGACGCAGACTTCGATGACGACCTTGCCGCAATGGGGCGAGCATCTGCAGAAACGAACTACGGTGCCGTCACGGTTGCGGTCAAAGACGCCATCACCACTGCTGGAACCTGTCACCCAGGCGACATCCTCGGACTGATTGGGGGAGACATCGCCATCATCGGATCAGAACTCACCGAAACAATCTTCAACGTGATCGACACGATGGCCCAGCGTGGCGGTGAACTCATCACAGTGGTGCTGGGAGAGGGCTGCACGGAACAGTCCGAGCAGCAGTGGCTCGAGCGAGTCGCGAACGCCCATCCGCATCACGATCTGGACGTCATCGAGGGTGGCCAACAGCTATGGCCCGTCATCGTCGGGGTGGAGTAAGTCGTCTAGACGAAGTTCGAGTCACCAGGGATGATTCGAGTCACCAGGGATGAAGGGCATTGTTACGGGTAGGTGATTGACTTTGCCGGTGGCTGCGCAGCAAACGGACCCAGTGTTTGGTGACGCGCTGGCTGCCTATCTGGAACCACGCATCGTGAAGGTGTTGGAGAAGGCATTCGGCTATCAAACCGTCGGCGAATTGTTGTGGCACTTGCCGCGTCGCTATCACCGGCGCGGAGAACCATCCAACCTCGGCGAATTAGTGGAGGGGCAGTACGTCACCGTTTTGGCGACTGTCGAAAAACTCCAGCGCCGCACCACCCGCAATCGGAAGACCCTGACCGAGGTCACCGTGACCGATGGGGTGAACCGAATGAATCTGGTGTTCTTCAACCGCTATGGCCTCGAACGGCAACTTGTCATTGGTCGTACTGCGATGTTCTCCGGAACTGTCGGCAGTTTCCAAGGCAAGCGGCAGTTGGCTCATCCAGAGTTCGAACCACTTCCCGACCTGGGAGACAACGAAGACGAAGAGCTGTCTCGGTTCGCCAACGAAATCATTCCGCTGTATCCGGCGACAGCAAAATGTTCGTCGGCCACCATCTCGCGGGCCATTCGCATCGTGCTTGACCAGGTCGATTTCCACGAGGTGTCCGAACCGATCCCGGACGTGGTGCGGGCTGAACATGATCTGCCCGATCTGAAGACCACGTTCAACACTCTGCATCGACCGACCGACACCGACGACCTCACCTCAGCGATGAATC
>JBDHZU010000046.1:0-13460 GCA_039812085.1 Candidatus Nanopelagicales bacterium
CGCGGATTGTGACTTGGTCAAGTGCTGGGGCGAACCAGGCATAACAGCAGACAGCTGCCAGCATGACAAACAACGCCGGAAACAACCGCCTCGCTCGACGACCCCAGAAGGCCGCAAAGTTGGTAAATCCAGTGCGTTGGCGTTCCTGCAGGAGTAGCCCGGTGATGAGAAAGCCGGAGAGAACAAAGAACGTGTCAACGCCAAGGAATCCACCGGACATCCACCCAGCGCCAAGGTGATAGAAGATGACAGAAAGGACCGCAATAGCTCGAAGTCCGTCAAGGGCTGGCTGGTAGGGCATCGTGGAGGCAAACGGCAATGTTTCCGGCCGCTCGTTGGCCGCCGTATCCGGCGTCACTGTTTGCGTGCTCACCACGTGTTCCTTCGTTGTTGCGTTCGATCCCATATTCCGACTCGTATCTCGACTTACGACGGAGCTATGGCCAAATCTATTTCCCGCCAGCGGAAAGCGTAGGCAGTTTGTCTGTCTCGTTCCGTGCGTGTTGTCGGTTTCGTAAGGTGACCTCGTGGCAAAGACTGTGACGAAGGCGAAGTCCGACGCGGGTATCAGAAGGTCCGTCGAACTCTTTAAAGCATTTCGGCTGGAACAGAGCGATCCAGAGGTCTTCTATTCGACCCTCGCCCGCGATACGGCCCGGATGATCGATCCTCATCAGACAGTTGCCGGTTCCACGTTGCTGGATATTGGGGCGGGACGCTCGCAGTTTGCCGAAGAGTTCGTCCGAGCAGGTGCCCACTATGTGGGTCTGGACCCCGATATTTCGATGCTGCAGTTCACGCCTACTGCTTCGATGGCGGCGGTGGCTGGAGACGGACTAGCCCTACCGTTTGCCGACGACTCAGCCGACATCGTGTTGTCCAGCAATGTGTTCGAGCATGTACCGGATATCAATCAGTTCGGTAGCGAATTGGTCCGGGTCACCAAACCTGGTGGGGTATTGGTGGTGTCATACACAAACTGGTTGTCGCCATGGGGTGGACATGAGATGTCCCCGTATCACTGGCTCGGAGCAGACCGGGCGTTTCGCAGATACGAACGCAAACATGGTCAACGAGGCAAACATAAGGTGGGGGAGAACCTTTTTCGCGTTTCTGTGTCTGAAGGTTTGCACTGGGCGAAACAGCTAGACGGAGTGGAACTGATCGATGCCCGACCGCGTTACTACCCCGACTGGGCATCGTGGTTGGTCAAGGTGCCCGGTGTGCGAGAAGTGGCGAGCTGGAACCTCTGGATGGTGCTGCGCAAGCAGTAGCTATTCGGACGTCACCACGACCGCGGTCTTCAACCCAAAACCAGACGACGTCTTAATTCGATAGACACAACGTTCTGCCCGACGAAGCGTCTCCACTGGGCATCCAATCTCAATCTGGCGATCCCCTGCTGTGGTACCCAGTAATTGTGGGTTGCCCAGTGACCAGGCGAATGGTTGCACGATGCCCTCCTTTATGGAAGGAAGGCGCAGGCAGGAACTCTGCAAGTAGGTGGCGGGGTTACTCCATACAGCGACGTCACCAGCAGCATTGGTAAGTGTCGAACTCGCGGCAATCCCGACTGGGCTGCTCACTACCTGCGGCCCATCGGTGGTTGACCAAGTAATGCGAACATCGGTCGCTCCAGCTGGAGCGACAATCTGCACACTCATCCAAGTGTTGATCAAAGTTTCTCGGGTTGAAGAATCTTCCCGCAGCAGTCGTTTGTCCCTGTCTCGATATTGCACGTGGTATGTGAGATCGCCCAGTGTCTGCTTCTTGATCCACGCTGCACTGGGACTACCTTCGACGAGTCGATACCAGTCCGTGCTTACCCGCCCCGGGCCCAGATAGACAGAACTGAATGTCTGGACTCCCTTCACTGGAGGAGTGACCGTTTCCCGAGCGACGGGGAGTGTGTCGGTGGGTCGGTCTACCGCGATGAGGGGATCCATTTGGGTCGGCACCGCACTGCCGGCTTCACCTGCCAAGCCACACGGTTTTCCGGTAAGTGCATAGCGTTGTTGTCCCACCCACGATGCGGGTTGATCTGCTTGAGCCAATGAGGGAGACATCACTGCTGCAACTACAGTTCCGGCAAGCAAAGTAGTACTGATCACCAGTGAACTAGCCAATGGTGCACGGCCGCGGGACCGCAGGAACAGCACGATAAGGATTCCGAGTGCTGCCAATATCAGCCAAAATCCGATTGAGCTAATAGCTAGCCACTTCGTCGGCCAGTGGGTGGCTAAAGACCAGTCGTCGGTGAGTAGCTCGGCGTTCCTTGCGCCGGTAAAGAGAGGGTTGGTGGCGGCTACGGCCGCGACCAAAAGGCCAACGATGCACAGCGTGGCGCGCTGGAAGCTTTTAGCCCGGACGACATCACGAACAACGATCGCGGTGAGCACCGCCAAAGCCGTGGAGGTTGCTCCGATGTGATTGGACAGTTTGCTGGACGTGAGTAGCAGTCCAAGGCAAGCGCCGACTGCTGACCATCCAGCCACAGTAACCAGCGGTTCGCTTCGGTTGGCGCGGGCGAGAAATGCCACGATCGACAGTAGGAGAACCATGCTGATAAACAGACGTGCAGCGCCAGTGTCGGCACTCTCTAACAATGACTGGATCCGCGCTCCCTCCCGGAACAGGCCTTGGTAACCTGCGTTGTCGTGGAAAGTGATCACCGAACGCCACCACAAGCTGGCATTTGTGCCAAGCAGGATCAGCACGGTGCCCGCGGCAGCTACAGACACAAGTAGCGCTGCGTGCTGCTGACAGAAAGCTCGCCGTCCTTGTGCGCGATAGGTTCGCATCACGTCTGGCAGCGCTGCACAGGAGGCAAGCGCCACGCACCAACCGGTTTGATGCAACGCAACACCTGCCACGACGGCCCAACCGATGCAGCCCAGCACCCAGCTTTCAGGATGGATGCGATACCGCACGACCAGCGTGATGATCGTGGCAACGAGAAGGGCTATGACCGGCTCTGGTCGCAGCGTGACAAGGAACGCCACGATGGCACTGGAATAGAGAACTGCGCCCACCCAGCGACCTGCTTTATTAGTCGGGTCGATGCGATCAATGACCTGGCGGCGCACCAGCCACCAGGCAAGTACAACTAGGAGCAACGAAGGGGCTCGAAGCAGGAACGCGGGAGTAGACAAAGGCGAGAGCCACCAGTGGGCCAACCATGACCACCAGAATCCTTGCGGCTGGGGGGAAGCCTCAATTGCGTAGTAATTCGAGAAGAAGCCCAGTTCTCGGAACTGTCTGGCAGTTGCCAGTACCCAGCCATCGTCGTAGGCCGGTGGAACTACTACCAAGCTGGCCAGTGCGACCGCTGAGACCAGCGTGTCAGTAAGACTCCATCGGGCAGGCTTCTTCGTGACTACTTCGTCGACTGCAGATTGACGAGGAGAGCGCCCGGCGGAAAGAAAGCACGTGAGCGCGGCGAGTGCGAGGCTGGCAAGTGCTAGGGCCCATCGAAGCAAGGAACTGTGCAGTTCGGTGGGTTGCGTAGTGAGTGCGACGGACGAATGACCTATCGCTGCGGGGGCCACCGTGAGGCTATCGACGACTAGTGCAGGTGGGTCGTAACCAGTCGGATTCTGCTTAGGTTGTGCGATGGGTGCACTCCGGGCGTTATCGGATGCCTGCTGCCCAGCGCTGACGCTCACGCGTTGAGTACTGCGGCTGTAATGCATGGCCAGGCCGCAGGTGCTGCCTTTATTCGACACCGTGACGTTAGTGCCAGAAAGCGTGACTTCGTTGAGTGCAGCCCATGCTTGGTTGCCCTGCTGTTGCAGGGATAGACCGGTCTGATCCAGTTCTCGTTGAGATGTTGCGAACAGTTCGGTTCGCTTGTCTCCCGCACTAGTGGGAGACAAGCCATTGCAGGCAATGTGAACAGTCAAATCCTCGGGACTCTGTGCCGACAAAGCCAGCGGGATGCTTCGCGGGTTTCCCGTAGTGGGACTCCACTGAACATCAGTACGACTCACTTCCACCGGGCTGGTGGCGTAGATCAAGGCCAGAAGCGCAGCTAGCGCAGCGCACCCCCAGGCCACCAGCAGTCGACGGGTCACTGGTTGAGCATAGGTGGATCTGGCATCACGGTTGGTAGATAAAGATCAGATGTCGTCTGTGATTCGCCGGTCCTGATGCCATTGAGCTTGTGCCCGCAGACCGGTGTCAATGTCGGTCGTGGCAGACCAACCAAGGTCAGCTTGAGCCTTGCGGGTGTTGCCCGAGGTGTCGCGTTGGTCGCCGGGGCGGGCGGGAAGGTGATTCAGTTGAGGTTGGGTTCCCAATGCGTCCGCGAGTGTCTCTATCGCGTGCAACAGCGTGATCGATTCTGACCCGGCAATGTTGTAGACCTCGCCGAGTTGGGCATTTTCTAGAGCTCGAACAGTGGCGTCGGCAACGTCGGTGACATAGGTATTTGACCGGGTTTGGTTGCCATCGCCGTAAACCTCGATGGGTCGGCCATCGAGGAGAGCCTCGCAGAAGATGTGGTAGGCCATATCGGGTCGCTGTCCAGGTCCGTAGACGGAGTAGTAGCGCAAGATGACGGCAGGAAAATCAAACGCCTGATGGTGGGCCAGCAGTAGTTTCTCGGCAGCCAGTTTGGTGACCCCGTAGGGAGAGACAGGTTCGGTTGGTGAGGTCTCGTCTCCGACGGCGTCGCGGCCGTAAACCGACGATGTCGAGATCTGGACGAACCGTTGCACGTCGTTGTTCTTGCACGCTTCGACGAGGCGGTTGACCGCAGATAGATTGCACGATTCATACAACGTGTAGTCCGCCCACGACTTCATCAGACCCGGCATTGCGGCTTCATTGATGACCGCATCGACTCCACTCAACAAACCATCGAGGTCAGCCGTTCTCAGGTCGGCTACCTCGACATCCACGCCCTCGAGTAATTCGAGTTCAGCAAGGCGTTCACGTTTGACTTGGTCGTCGTAGGAATCAGGGAGCAGACAGTCCACCACCGTGACCTGATGGCCCTGCTGTTGGAGCAGTTCCACCACATGAGATCCGATGAACCCCGCGCCACCGGTCACGAGAACGTGCATGAACAGATCTCTCCTTCGCTCGGCCCCTCAAAGGTGTCGCTGGGACGTTACATTACGAAGCGACCTAACGATTGATCACGATTTTGAGAAGGACGACATGCCCTCCGACGCGCGCGCTGCCCTGGTTACCGGTGCTGCGGGCTTTATCGGCAGCCACCTGTGTACGTCGCTGATCGAACAAGGCGTCACCGTCATTGGAATGGATAACTCGCGCTCTGGGGATTGGACCCGGGTGGGCGCTGAGGTGATCCGTGATCAGCGTGATGTGGGGGAGTTGACCCTGTCGGATTGGCGTCAACGACTCGACGGAGTGGATCAGGTATTTCATCTCGCCGCCGAGAAGTACAACTCATCGAAGTCGTCCCCGGAGCAAGTCATCCGAACCAACGTTTCCGCCACCACGACCCTGGCGGAGGCGGCAGGTCAAACCGGGGTCTCCCACATCGTGTTCACGTCATCGTTGTACGCCTACGGCTTCCGCGGACCAGCCGACATGGTGGAAACCGATGTGCCTGCACCAGATACCTACTACGGCGTCTCGAAGCTGGCTGGTGAACACATCATGCGCACCGCAGCTCGCAACTATGACCTGGGCTGGTCTGTGGCTCGGTTGTTCTTCACGTATGGGCCACGCCAGTGGGCTGAGGGTGGGTATAAGTCAGTCATTTTGACGAACTTTGAACGGCTGCAACGTGGCGAAGCGCCGGTGATCAACGGTGATGGCCAGCAAGCCTTGGACTACGTGTTTGTGCAGGATGTGGTCCGTGGGTTGCAGTTGCTGGCTGCCCCGGAACACAACGGGCTGACCTGCAATCTCGGATCGGGAATTGCGACTTCGGTGAACGATCTGACTCAGCGGATGATGACGGTTTCTGGGGTGCAACGTGAACCAGTGATCGCACCGGCTGATCACACGGCCGGTACTCGCCGGGTCGGGAACGTGAAGCTCGCTGAGCAAGTACTGGGTTGGACGGCGGACACATCGTTGGACGACGGGTTGGCTGCGGTCTGGGCATGGATGGAGTCCACAAAATGACCCCTGTAATCAGTGTTGTTGTGCCGGCGCTCAATGAAGAGGCCAGCTTGCCTGCGCTTGCGACTCGACTGTTTGCCGCCACCGATAACGCCGGTATCGCCACCGAAATGGTGGTCGTTGACGACGGCAGTACCGATGGAACGTGGGATGTTGTTTCCTTACTCGCTAAGGATTTCGGCGAGGATCGCGTTCGGGGTATCCAACACCTGCAGAACCAAGGAATCCCCACATCGTGGCGCGACGGCATTGACGAAGCCCGTGGCGAATACGTTTGCTTGATCGATGCTGACCTGCAGAATCCACCGGAGCAGGTCGTCACCCTCTACCGACGGTTGTTGGAATCACGCGCAGATATTTGTCAGGGTGTGCGGTCGAGCATTGAACGGGAACGAGATTCTCGGTTGGCGTTCTCAAAGGCCCTCAATTCGATGCTCAATGTGGCATTCGGCGATAAGGCAGCAGACAACAAGTCAGGGTTCGTGCTGGGTCCACGTCGAGTCATGCGCGACGTCGTGTCATATCGCGGCAATTACCGGCACTTCCAGACCTTCATTCGGGTTGCAGGCAGAGCAAAGGGTTACACCTTCACTGAGGTGGAAACCCTGTTCCTGCCGCGCAACACCGGTGAGTCCTTTCTGGCAGGAAAACGGGCCTGGCAGGTTAGCGCTGAGGCGTTGGCGGATTTTCCCGCGGCGCTGCGTGAGTTCGGTCGAGGACGCAGAGAGCCGATTGACGGCACAGTCGCACCTCGCAGTCAGCCAGTCGATAAGGCGGAACATCCGTACTCCGGATGGCGACGGGCGCTTTTTGAGGCCTACTTCGCGAGCATGCCAGCCCACAAATGGCTGATTCGTCGTCGTGCCCGGGCGATCTATTTGGAACTCAAGCGAACTGAATGGTTGCCCGCTGATCAGATGCAGCAGTTGCAGTTGCGCAAGTTGCAGCGGCTCGTACAGCACGCCTCAGTGCATGTGCCGTACTACCGAGAACGACTCGCCGAGCTGGGTATCGGTGCCGAACAGTTGCTGTCTATTGACGACGTACGCAAGCTGCCCATGCTGGGTAAGGATGATGTTCGCCAGCACCTCTACTTCGACATGTTCAGCGACACCCATCGCAACCGTGACATGCACAAGATCGCGACCTCAGGTTCAACCGGCGAACCATTTGTCACGTACGCCGACCGATATCAGCTCGAGGTTCGGTTTGCGACCACTCTGCGGGCAGCCGAGTGGACCGGCTGGAGATTCGGCGACAAGCAGGCTCGCTTGTGGCACCAAACCCTGGGCTTGTCTAAAACCCAAGCATTCCGTGAGCGAGTCGATGCCGCCTTTATGCGTCGACTCTTCGTCCCTGCTTTCGAGATGACGCCCGAGACGCTAGAGGAGTTTGTCGAGCAGATTCGACAGTGGGATCCGGTGCTTGTAGACGGGTATGCGGAGAGTCTGAACTTCTTGGCCCAGTACGTCCGTGACGGCAATGCTGCGGGGTTCAGTCCGCGAGCCATGATGTCCAGCGCGCAAGTGCTGCCCGACAACGTGCGCGACTCGATTGAGGATGGTTTCCGCACACGCGTTTACGACAAGTACGGGGCGCGCGAGTTCTCCGGTATCGCTTACCAGTGTGAAGCGGGTCTGGACCATCACGTCATGGACGAGAGTTACCTAGTGGAGATCCTGGTTGAGGGTCGTCCCGCCAAACCGGGTGAGACCGGCGAGATTGTCATCACGGATCTGAACAACTACTCAGTTCCACTTATCCGGTACCGGGTGGGGGACTTAGCTGTCGCGGTGGATCAGTCGACACCATGTCCGTGTGGCCGCGGCTTGTCTCGGATCGGAAAGATCGAAGGGCGTACGCAGGCCATCGTTCATTGCTCCAACGGTGCCTGGATGCCGGGCACGTTCTTTGCCCACTTCTTCAAGGACTACGACTACCTGGTTCGCTTCTTCCAGATTCACCAGTCGGTCAAGGGTGAGTTCACCATCAAGCTGGTGAAGGGTCCGCAATGGACTCAATCAGGCGAGGACGACATGCTCCGAGACTTGGCCAGCTATGTGGGGAATAGCGGAGTCACGGTGGAACATGTTGACGAAATCCCACTTCTGCGAACGGGTAAGCGATCCCCGGTCGTCAGTGAGATTCGGGAAGAGTTCCAATCGCTTGATCCGCGTCAGGAGCGGGATCACTGAGTTGTTCGTTCGAGTCAGCCGCTAGGTCTTGTACACCGTCGTGTTTACCGGCCAGGGCCGCAGAAATACCGAAACCCACAATGAGGATTGCCAGGATCGTAAACGGAATAGCGTGCCTACTAGGTTCCATTGCATCCTGCAGCCAAGTGATCACGGTGTAGACGCCACCGATTCCGATGATGCCTGCCATGAGAGCGAGTGGCGCATTCACAAACCGTTTAGCCCCAGGCGGAAGCCGCCGGGTTCGGAGTGCGAGGACGGCTGCAGCGAACAGCCCCACGATGAGTACATCGCGACTGGACAAAGAGGCGCTCTTCTTCCATCGGTTGACTGCGTTGGCTGCGGTGGGGCGAGTATCAGTCCATTGAGACCAAACGGTCCATTCGCCGAGGTCGGGGGTCCACTGTCTGCGGATATCGTCCAGGTAGAGCCGGAGGGTTGTTCCGGGAATGCTGAGCACTGCTGCCTGGGGTGTGACTCCGCCTGAGGCCCACCATTCGGTGAGCCCTGGACAGTCGATTTCTCTCAGGCCGTCCACTCGATCCAGAGTGGGCTCGGTGTTAGCCAGGTAGTTATCGAGCTCGGGGCAGGTCGGCATGCCGTGTTCCTTGGCCAAGGCAATGTAGTCCGGGGTGCCTCGCGCCGCCATTCGATTCTGGGCGTACCAGGTTGCCTCTGCGTTGGATTGCAGGAGTGAGAACGTCAGCGCCGTAACGCCGATAATGAGCAGATAGGCGGTTGCTTTGACTGCAGTACGGCGTTGCAGCACGACGAGAGATAAGGGGACGGCAAGCCATATTGCAAGGAGGGCGATGGGGATGACGAAGAACCATAATGATGCCTTTGCGCAGATGGGGACCGTTGTCCCAATGAGCAGCGCCAGTAGTGACATTCGGTTGGAGCGTGGCTGAGTCAAACGGTGAATAGACCACATCTGTCGCATCCGAGGTGAACAGAGCAAAAAGGCCGCAGCCAGTGCCATCACCGACCCGCTGATGATCAAAGATTCAGTGAGGATGGTCGAGTCGTAGGACTGCACCCAAGGAGAAATGCCAAGTAATGAAACCAAGGCAAAGCTAGTGATCATTCCTATTCTGGATCGAAACGCTGCCGCTGATGTTAGGGCAGCGAAACCCCACGCTGTACCAGCGAAGGCCGCTTGAATAGCGGCGGTTAGTGGGGCAGGCAGCAGATTGAGCAGTTGTGCCGCAAAGCCGGGAGATCGCCCATTCCACCACCCCAAGAGGTCGAATATGGATTGACCAGTGAGGCTTGCGCGATATCGACCAGAGTCGCCGGTGGTGTCCATTCCGTGAAGCAACGCAATGACGGTACGGGCAGCTAGCAGGATTAACGCCACGGTGAGTAAGGACTTCAGTAAGCGTTGTTCGTGGTTCTGGGTTGGAGTGCGCAAACCGACCTCTCTCGTCGTGGCGGCCTGGTGCCCGTACCCGATACCCATGTGACCCATTCTGCATCGGTTGAACCGAGTCGCATGCCACGATGAGCACGTGTTTGGAAGGATCCTCAGCTGCCTGCGGGCACTAGTTGTTTTGGCGCTGGTCGTGGCAGCCTGTACAAGTTGCGCGATGACAAGAGTGCTTGACTCTGCTGGAGTCAGTCAACAGCCGCTTCCACAAACACAAGCGCAGGTGGACTCTCTCCGGGAGAAACTGCAGCAACTGCTTTGGCAAACACCGGGTTTGCCTTCTGCGGACTCGGTCAAGATCGCTGACGACAACCTGGCCAACGTTCCTTTAGCTGAAGACCTCAGGAAATTGGCCACGTCGGCTCAACTGTGGGTCGTACCGCTGCGCTTCGGCCTTGAATCGCGGGTGACTGTGCTCTCGCCCAAGGCCACTACTGCCAAGAAGTGCGCCCTGGTTTTCAACTCGGGTCACGGTCCGACGCCAGATTCGGGTGCAGTTCTGATTTCCAAGACCTTGCAGGCAGGATGCACGCTGGCGATTGTGGAACTTCCGGGAAGTGGGAGGAACCGGGGTCAAGTCGCTTCGCTCGAGAATGGAGCCAAGGTCTCTGAAGCCGACGGGACCGGCTTACACGATGGAATATCCATGCTTGATGACGGTAAACGGACGGCGATGGATCTGTTTGTCACCCCGCCAATCGTGGTGGCGGCCAAACTTCGACAGCTTGGCTACATCACCAACATGGCCGGGTTTTCCGGAGGTGGATGGATCACCCCGATTGCTGCTGCGGCTGACCCGGCGATTGTTGATTCAACTTCTGTTGCCGGTTTCCTCAACGTCCCTGATGTCCGGACGTGCGCCGGTGATTACGAACAGTGCGCCCCGACCTTCTTCAATGCTTTCTCTGCTGAGCAGATGTATGTACTAGCGTCGGCCGGGCCTGGGCGCGCGTTCTACCAGGTATGGAATATGTACGACTCGTGCTGTAACGCAGTTACTCAGTTACCAGATTTCGTTGAACCGATTCAGGCCGCACTCGTGAGTATCGGATCTGGTCGATACGTACCGACCATCGACACGACCATTCGTGACAACCATGCGATTCCGCAAGGGGTTGCCGATCAGACAGTGGCCCGACTCGCTAGCTGACTGAATTCACGTTCAGCGACAACTTGTCTGGTTTTGGGCTCGCCACCTGATAGATGCACAGGCGTTGAAGGGTGGCGTAGTCCTGGCAGGCTAACTCAGTGAAAACAGCGCCGGGGTTCCACGGCGTGCCGCCCAAGGCGCTCGGTAAGCCCACCGAGTATCGGAACGGTTCGTACCTACCCGTGGCAATGCTGGGCAAGTCATAACAGCTAGAAGCTAGGTAGGTATCGGCGTTGTTCCACACCCGATTGCTTCCACTTATCTGGGTCAGGGTTGCGGTCTGTTCGACGTGTGCGGGTTGGGTAATGCTGGCAGGTCCATTAGAGGAGTTCCAGCGGACCTGCATGGCGACGACGTCGCTAGGAGAAGTGACGTCCACTGCATCCCACGCTTCGACTACGTCGGCTCGACGCACTTGTTCCGAGGAGATCTTCCCAGTGGCGAAGAGCCAGCGGACCGTGATCAACGTGTCCTTCCCCTGTGACTGCATCCAAAATCGGATGGGTTTGTTGGTATTCCCCATGGTGAACCAGGGGGTGGAGATAGTCCCGTTGCCATTAACGACGGGCGTTGTGTAGACCCCAACCTGAGTCTCGTCAACGAGTGGGGGTTTAGCACCAACATTTCCGGAGCCGAATTTGGCCGACGGAGTCAGGGCTGCGTCAAAGAAGACGGAGGATTGCTGCACCAAAGGAGTGAGGACCGTTGGGATTTGCCACCCACCAGGACCAGATATTCCACAGCTACCGGTCTGCAAACTTCGTGCAGTGATGGCGGCCCAACTGGATTGGGGGTTACGTACGCCGTCGATCACCAATGGCATGCAGGTGGCACCCAACGCCACCACCGTGACGGTTGTGGCGGCCAATAACAATGGAGTTGTTCTGCGCAGTCGTCCCTTTCGGCGTAGCAGCCACAACGCCGCAAGTAGCAACGTGATCAAGGGAACCCAGAACCACACATGTAACGGAAAAGCTTGCCATCCATTGGGGTCCAACCAGTCGATCCCAGGGGCGTCGTAACGAGACCAACCGGCGGTTAGCCGGGTGGCGAAGAAGGCGGCAATGAGGATTGCTACTGGCGCAACGATTGCTCTAACACGTGACCATCCCCAATGTTCAAGCACGCTTGCTGCGGAGATCGAACACAACACGATGGCTATGGGAGTGATAGCTCCCAGATGCCAGATCCATTTGCTCGTCGTGAAGGCCAGACCAGCGGTGGCGGCCAATGCAGACCAGCCAACGGTGGTAGCTGCGTCGAGAGTGCTCCACGGTTTGCGGGTGAGGAACCCGAAGACACCCACGAACAGTAGGGCCACATCTAGCTGGCGAGTGAAGTTCATGACGGTGGATTCAGAGAGCTGTCCGATTCGGGCTGATTCAACAAACGTCTCGGAATGGACTCCGCCTTCTGAGAAGGCTGCTACTGCATCAGACCAGATTCCGAAATTCGTTTGAGTAAAGGTCAACACCAAGGTCAGGCCGATACAGATGGCCGTGGCGAGGAGAAGCAGGTTGGCGGTAGTGCGACGGCTCGATTCTCCACGCAGATTGCTGACCAAAGTGGGGATCATGCCGGCGGCAGCAAGTACCGCCACCATGCCGGTTTGATGAGTTGTGACAGCGGCGGCGGCGATAACGCCCGCCATCATGAGCAGCCTGCTGTCGCCGGTCTGGGTGTACCGCACGACTGTGGAGAACATGAATGTGGTGAGTAGGCAGATCAAGGGTTCGGGTCGAAGGGTTGGCGCCCAGGAGAAGATGCCGACTAACGCAACTAAACATCCCACCCAGCGGACCGCACGCAGCCAACGTGTCGGGGTGATCACGTCGAGTACGTGGCGTCGTAGCACCCACCAGGTAGCCAACAGCAGGAGAATGCTGGGGAGCCTCATCAGGAGCACGGGGGCTGTCACTGGAGATAACCACAGGTGCTGCAACCAGTCCCACCAGAAGCCTTGTGGTTGGGCAACCGCTTGTGCTGAGTAGTAGTTACTGAAGTAGCCAAGCGAGGTGTATTGCCGAACAGTCGTCAGTACCCAGCCGTCATCAAATAACGGTGGCATGAGGACTAACGCGACGGCACCCCCAACGGCCACAACTGTGTCGGACAGGGTCCAGCGGGGACTCCCCAATGAACGAGGGCGAGGCGTCTTTCGCCATTGCGCAACTATCGCCCAGAGAAGTGCTGTCAATGCGATCAGAGTCAGAACTGTCCGCAGCAGCATGCTGTTCATGAATGTTGGCTGGGTCGCAATGGTGATGGTGATCCCGTTGCGCATGCTGTTGTTGACGTACGGGCCGGTGATCTGGACCTGATTGCTGACGTTGTTTCGTCCAGCGACTGGCTTCTGGACCGACGTAAGAGGTTGGGCGGCAAAGCTGTCACCCGCACGCAAGCTGACTTGTCCGGTATCCGATTTCCAGGTGAGCTCGACGGGGCCGTCCTGTGGGATAGGGAACGACAATTTGGGAAAGGCTTCGGACCCGGACTCGACTCGGACGATGCCTCCAGTACCAACAATGAGATTCAGCGGGGCCCCGGTTGGGGTTGCGGTTCCGGTGGAAAAGACCAGCCAGTCGCT
>JBDHZU010000047.1:0-13403 GCA_039812085.1 Candidatus Nanopelagicales bacterium
GGAACGGCAGGTAGCGATCAAGTTCCCGAGAGATCACCGCTGGGAATGCCCCGAAGTCGTCCAGCACGGTGATGAACGTTTCGAACATGCCATCTACAGCGAAGAACGCATCCGGCAACGCAACTCTGCGTACAACGGAACACGAGACATCGCCTTCGTTCCATTGGGTGCCAGCCAATTCTGAGGTCATCGTGAGGTAGCCGCGCAGAATCACCATGAAGCCGTTGACGCGTTCGCACGAGCGGGTGTTCATCTTGTGTGGCATAGCCGACGAACCAACCTGCCCTTCTGCGAAACCTTCAGTCACCAGTTCGTTTCCAGCCATCAACCGGATGGAGGTGGCAGCAGTACTTGGGGCAGCCGCCACCTGAACCAGGGCAGACAACACATCGAAGTCCAACGACCGCGGATACACCTGGCCAACGCTGGTGAGCACCGTCTCGAATCCCAGGTGTTCAGCGATGGACGACTCAAGAGTGGCCAGTGCATCGCTATCTGCACCTAACAAGTCGAGCATGTCTTGGCTAGTGCCGACCGGACCCTTGATACCGCGCAATGGATAACGAGCAAGCAAGTCATCAACCCGATCCAGGGCGACGAGCAGTTCGTCTGCCCAGGTCGCGAACCGCTTGCCCAACGTGGTCATCTGCGCAGCAACGTTGTGCGAGCGGCCAGCCATCGCGGTATCGCTGTATTCCACAGCAAGCTGACTGAATCGGGTCAGTGCGGCAACAACCTTGATCCGCACTAACTGCAACGACTGCCGGATCTGCAGTTGCTCCACGTTCTCGGTCAGATCACGGCTGGTCATTCCCTTATGAATGTGCTCGTGACCCGCCAGCGCATTGAACTCTTCAATTCGCGCCTTCACATCGTGCTTGGTGATGCGCTCTCGATCAGCAATCGAATCCAGGTCGATGGTGTCGATAACGGACTCATAGTCCGCAATGGCTGCTTCGGCGATCTCGATCCCGGCCGCTCGCTGGGCGTGCATGACGGCAATCCACAGTTGGCGTTCCAGTCGGATTTTATTTTCCGGCTGCCAAATCTGCGCCATCTGTTCGCTGGCGTATCGCCCAGCTAAGACGTTGGGAACAGCGTTCACGACAACTCCTTGCTGGCGGCGGGAACAGTAATCGCTCCCTCTGCTGCGGCTTGGGCAATATCGGTTCGATAATGCGATCCACGAATGCTGATCTCATCGACGGCGGCGTAGGCACGTTCACGCGCCTCGTTCAGGTCACGTCCTCGGCCAACCACAGAAAGCACTCGCCCTCCAGCAGTCACGAATTCGGCACCATCTTCGCCAGTGCCGGCGTGCAAGACCTGCACGTGTGGATCAGCTTCTGCCGTCTCAATCCCGGCAATGGGATCGCCCTTGATCGGATCGCCTGGGTAGTTTTCGGCCGCGACCACAACGGTGACTGCTGCCTCGTCACGCCACTGCAAGGGGGGCAGTGTGGCTAGGGTTCCGGTTGCTGCCGCATTAAGCACCACCGACAACGGGGTCTTCAGAACGGCAAGTACTGACTGAGTTTCCGGATCACCGAAGCGAGCATTGAACTCGATGACCTTCACGCCTTGGCTGGTCAATGCCAGACCGATGTAGAGCAGCCCCGCAAAGGGGGCGTCTTGCGCTGACATCTGTTTGATGGTGGGTTCGGCGATATTCGCGACCACCCAATCCACCAGGCCAGCAGGTGCCCACGGCAGTGGCGTGTAAGCGCCCATGCCACCGGTGTTCGGCCCGGTATCTCCATCACCCACCCGCTTGAAGTCTTGCGCCGGTTGCAGTGGAACGACACTGACGCCGTCGGTCACACAGAACAGGCTGACTTCTGGTCCGTCGAGGTACTCCTCGATCACCACCCGACCATTGGGTTTATCCAGACACGCCGCCACGTGGGCGAGCGCTTCATCCTTGGAGTCAGTAACGACGACACCTTTGCCCGCAGCAAGTCCATCGTCCTTCACCACATGTGGCGCACCAAACTCGTCCAGCACAACGGATGCTGTATCGAGATCAGTGATGGTGGTGGCGCGCGCGGTGGGGACACCGGCGCTGTTCATCACCTGCTTGGCGAATGACTTACTTGCCTCCAAGCGTGCAGCTTGTGCAGACGGCCCGAAGCAGGCGATACCTGCTGCCCGCAGATCATCAGCCACCCCAGCGACCAATGGCGCTTCTGGCCCGATGACCACCAGGTGCACTCCGAGCTCTTGCGCCAATGACGTCACGCTCGGACCGTCAACGGTGTGGAGCGGGTGAACGGTCGCGCTGTTGACCATTCCAGCGTTACCCGGCGCAACGTGTACCGCTTCTACTCCTGGATCGGCGTCTAACGCCGCGATGAGTGCGTGCTCTCGAGCCCCAGCCCCGATAACGAGTACATCCACGTATCTATGTTCCCATCCGGCGTCGGCTTCTCCGGCACCGGCGCTCACAGCTGTATACAAAACGTACGTGTGGAGGAATAATCCGTACGTATGAGTGATTCCGGCAAGAATCGAAGGAATACGCCAATTACCGCGACCGCGCTGCGGGCAGATCTCTATCGAATGCTTGATGCCGTCATCGAGACAGGAGTACCCCTGATGGTGACTCACAAAGGTCGTAGTTTGACGATCAATGTCGAGCCTCATGCCGACCGAATCACCGCCATCGTTCCGATCCCCGATCTGATCGTTGGCGATATCGACGTTGACTGGACCAAGCACTGGGATGCAGACGAGAACCTCAATCCGTCATGACAGACGTCACCATGCTGGATACCCATGTCGTGATCTGGCTGGCAAGCGGCAACGTTGAACGAATCTCTCCGACTGCTCAGCAAAGGATCGCCGAGGCCCAGGCCTTGCGAATCAGTCCGATCGTCCGGCTGGAACTGGCACTTCTCCACGAGCTCGGACGATTGTCCGCTACACCATCAGAAATTATTGATCGCGTATCAGGCAGCGGGATAGTCGTCAGCGACATCAGCCTGAATAACGTCGCTGCAGTAGCAACAACTACGAGCTGGACCCGTGATCCATTTGACCGGATGATCGTCGCGCACGCGGCCGCGTTGCACGCCACGCTGCTTACTAAAGACCGGCAGATCCGCACCCACTACGCGGATGCAGTGTGGTGAGTCTCAGCCAACAAGGTCGTTAACTGAGATGGTCGCGTCACGATCTTGGCCAACACCGATGGCGGAAATTCGGCAGCGTGACTGTTCTTCTAAGAACTCGACGTAGGAACGAGCGTTCGCCGGTAGATCGTCCAGGCTCCGTGCATCGGAAATATCTTCTGACCAGCCCGGCAGAGTCTCGTAGATCGGCTTTGCATGGTGGAACCCGGTCTGGGTCATGGGAATATCTTCGACTCGTTCACCGTCCACGTCGTAGGCCACACAGACGGGGATCTCATCCCAACCGGTGAGTACATCCAGCTTGGTAAGGAACATGTCGGTCAGGCCATTGACGCGGGTGGCGTAGCGGGCGATGGGTCCGTCGAACCAACCACAGCGACGGTCACGGCCAGTCGTCACACCGACTTCTCCGCCAACTTGTCGCAAGCGATCACCGGCAGCATCGAGTAGTTCAGTCGGGAACGGACCGGCACCCACTCGGGTCGTATACGCCTTAAGGATTCCAATTGCTCGGTCAATACGCGTCGGTCCGATTCCGGAACCAGCGCATGCTCCACCTGTTGTCGGGTTGGAAGAGGTGACGAACGGATACGTTCCGTGATCCACGTCAAGCAGAGTTCCCTGAGAACCTTCCAGCAACACCAGCTTGTCGTCGTCGAGTGCCTGATTAAGCATGAGCGCGGTGTCCGCGACGAAGGGCTCTAGTTGATCTGCGTAGCTGAGGAGTTCCTCGACTACCCGATCAACCTCGAACGCACGACGGTTGAAGATCTTGCTCAGAATCTGGTTCTTCAGATCTAACGCATTCTCCACTTTTGCCTGCAGGATTTTTTCGTCGAATACGTCCTGCACTCGGATACCGACACGAGCGATCTTGTCTCCGTAGGTAGGCCCAATACCGCGACCAGTAGTGCCGATCCGCTGCTTGCCGAGGAATCGTTCGCTGACCTTGTCGAGATCAACGTGATACGGGGTGATCAGGTGCGCGTTCGCGCTAATTCGCAGGTTTGACGTATCGACATCACGCGCTTGCAAACCTTCGATTTCCCGGAAGAGCACCGCCGGGTCGATGACCACTCCATTGCCGATCACCGGGGTACAGGTAGGGGTCAGGATGCCGGACGGCAATAGGTGCAACGCATAGCGTTCGTCGCCAATGACAACGGTGTGGCCAGCGTTGTTTCCGCCTTGATAACGCACCACGTAATCAACGCGACCACCCAATAGGTCAGTCGCCTTGCCTTTGCCCTCGTCTCCCCACTGGGCACCGACGAGCACGATTGCTGGCATGTGAACGAGTCCTTTGTTTCGGTAGTACCGGATGCGAGCGTAGCCCGGCAGTGATCAGTTGACGAACAGAACTACGACTGCGTGAGTTCCTCGGCGGCAGTGGCAGACGAATCCCGAAGGAACTGTTGGCAACGCGCAGCCTCATCCGCCTCCCCGATTGCTGCCGCCGCTAGGGACAGTTGGGCCAGACAACGCAAGAATCCGCGGTTCGGTTCGTGTTCCCACGGGATCGGTCCGTGACCCTTCCATCCATTGCGACGCAGACTGTCGAGTCCCCGGTGATATCCGGTGCGAGCCATTGCGTAACACACAATGAAGTCCTGTCGCTGCCACGCTTGTTCGGCTGCTCCCGCCCACGCCAGACTGGATGCTGGGAACTGGATCGCTACTTGCTGGGGATCGATGCCCTCAGCTATTGCCGCTTCCACTTCAGGTTCAGCAGGAAGCAAGGTCTCAGCGGGGCCAGGGAGCAAGTTTTCAACAGAAGTCACCAGGCAAGCCTATTGCCTCGCCCGAGACAAGCAACCTGCTTGCGAATTGATCAACAAGAGTTACTGTGGTGATTACCGTTCAAAATTCCTGTGGGGGAAGGAACATTTCATGTCACGACGTATCTCGGTAGCAACGGTCGTTGCCTCACTTGCATTGGTTGCCACGTCGGCTGCACCAGCACTGGCCTGGACTGACGACGACTACGCCAAAGTCACAGGGCATGTGACTGGACGTGCTGGGCAGCCGATCGCCAATGCGATGGTGAACGTGAAACTCCCCGGCGATGAGGGCGACTTCAGCCACGGCGAGGCATTCACCGACAGCAACGGATCGTTCACCATCTATTCCGAGATGAACAACGGCCCATTCCGAGTACGCGTTAAGGCACCGGGATACGTGGATACCTGGAACGGCAACGTCACCTCTGGCGCTGCTGAGATCGAGCCCATCCTGGAAACCGATGGCCCCACCATCGTTGACATCGCGGCAGTCCCCACACCATCCGTTCTGGGCAAGGTGACCACCGCGAATGGCACCGCACTTTCCCAGGTGGACGTCACGAGTTATGTACTCGTTGATGGAGTGTGGACTGCTGATTGGTACACGCGAACTGATACGAACGGCAACTACCTCGTCGTACCGAGCAAGAGCAACCAGGTTCGATTGTCATTCGTACGTGAGGACTACCCCACTCTTTACTGGCCAAATGCCACCACTATCTCTGCCGCAACCACCATCACCGTTGGCGAGGCAGATGTCACCGGCATCAATGCAGTGCTCGGCAACCGACAAACCGTCGTCACCCCCACCGTCAAGCCGACTCCTCCCAAGGCGACCACGGTCAGTTCAGTGGTGAAGAAGATCCAGGTCGGCAAGAAGGCCAAGCTGCCCACCAAGACAAAGGCTGGCACCACGCTTAAGTGGAAGTCGCTCACCCCTGGCAAATGCAAGATCGTCAAGGGCAACCGCGTCAAAGGCGTGAAGAAGGGGACCTGCAAGATCATTGCAACTGCCCCCGGAACTGCCAGCGTCAAGAAGTTCTCGCACACCTACAAGGTGAAGGTTCGCAAGAAGAAGTAGCCGGAGTGATCGGCAGTTTCAGGTTCGAGCTACTACGCCCAGGAAGCAGTGCCTGCCGACCGGAGGTCTTCACACGCTTCCTTAACGCGGGCAGCCATTCCGGTTTCGCCAGCCTTACCCCATGAACGTGGGTCGTAGACCTTCTTGTTGCCGACCTCGTTGTCCACCTTCAGTACGCCGTCGTAGTTGCTGAACATATGGCCAGCAATTGGTCGGGTGTACGCGTATTGGGTATCGGTATCAACGTTCATCTTCACGACGCCGTAATCCAACGCTTCGCGGATCTCTTCCAACAGCGAGCCGGAACCACCGTGGAAGACCAGATCGAACGGCTTGTCCTTGCCGTATTTTTCGCCCACAGCCTTCTGGATGTCATCGAGCATCTTGGGCTGCAGCACAACGTTGCCCGGCTTGTAGACACCGTGGACATTGCCGAAGGTTGCAGCGACTAAGTAACGACCGCGCTCACCAAGACCCAACTTCTCGACAGTGTCGAGTCCATCTTGTGGCGTCGAGTAGAGCTTGGCGTCGTGCTTAGCTTCGACGCCGTCTTCCTCACCGCCGACAACTCCGATCTCGATTTCCAGGATCTGTTGTGCGCGATGGGTTTTATCCAAGAGTTCTTCGGCGATCTCAAGATTCTTATCCAACGGGATCGCCGAACCGTCCCACATGTGCGACTGGAACAGCGGCAGCTTGCCGTTCTCCACCCGCTCCAGAGAGATATCGACCAGCGGTCGGATGTAGCTGTCGAGGTGCTGTTCGGGGCAGTGATCGGTATGCAGTGCCACGGTGCAGGGGTAGTTCTCTGCCACGACGTGCGCGAACTCCGCTAAGGCAACCGCACCGGTCACCATGTTGTTGACCGTGGAGCCAGACAGGAAGTTTGCACCGCCCCACGAGACCTGGATGATTCCGTCTGAACCCGCCTCAGCGAACCCACGGAGTGCGGCATTCAACGTCTCGCTAGAGCTGACGTTGATGGCGGGGTACGCGAACTTGCCAGCCTTGGCGCTATCGAGCATTTCGGCGTAAACCTCGGGGGTTGCAACGGGCATCGAGCGAACATCTCCTTATTGAGCGCTGCGAACAAGGTCGCAAGCGGGCCGTATTTGGCCATACTGTCAGCCCAATCCCCCTGGATCGAGTCACCGACATACATTTGGCCGGTGCCAGGCAACGAAACTCCACCTTCTGATGTTGAGCCCGAACTGACGCATGGCGTCGGGCCTCATCCACAGCCGTGGCCGACCGATCCTCGATTCGATCCCGAATTGTTGGCCCTGGGCGATCGTCGAAATGTGGTGGACAAATACCGGTACTGGACGGTTGAGGCCATCGTGGAGGACCTTGATCCCAAACGGCATTCGCTTCACATCGCAGTCGAGAATTGGGAGAAGGACCTCAACCTCGGATCGATCGTGCGCACAGCCAATGCGTTCCTGGTTGCCGAGGTTCACATCATCGGTGAGAAGCGCTGGAACCGTCGGGGCGCGATGGTGACGAATCGCTACCAGCATCTTCGGCATCATCCGAGCGTCGAGCAGTTTGGGCAGTGGGCGCGTTCCACCGGGATGCCCATCATCGGGATCGACAACATCGACGGCTCTGTTCCCATCGAACATCGGGATCTTCCTCAAGAGGCGATCATGTTGTTCGGCCAGGAAGGTCCAGGCATGTCGCCGGAGGCGCAGGATCTATGTGACGTGATCCTGCACATCAGCCAGTACGGGTCGACTCGTTCGATCAATGCATCGGCAGCAGCCGCAATCGCGATGCATCAGTGGATCTGCCAACACGGCATCGACGAGTAGTAGCTCGACGAACCTTCTGATCAGGCGGGATCTGCTTCGGCATCGGCAGCCTTTTCCCGACGATGCTTCATGTACTCCCAGATCATCGGTATCACGCTAATCAGCACGATCAGGATCGCCATCAGTTCCACGTTGTTCTTCACAAAGGGAATGTTGCCCAGCAGGTAGCCGAGCAAAGTGAAAGCTGACGCCCAGATCACGCCACCGATCGCGGAGTAGATCGCGAACACTCGGTAGTCCATGCGGGCAATACCGGCAACAGCAGTGATGAAGGTTCGAACGATCGGCACCAGACGCGCAAGCAGAATCGCGCGTGGGCCGTACTTCTCGAAGAACTCGTGGGTTTTGTCGACGTATTCCTTCTTAAACAGTTTGGAGTCAGGCTTGTCGAACAGTTTGGGTCCGACCGACGCACCGATCCAATAACCGGCCAAGTTACCCAGCACGGCAGATACAGAGAAGACGAGCATTGCCAGCCATAACGGTGTCTTGATGGTCCCGGCGCCGATGAACAATCCCGCAATGAATAGCAGCGAATCACCGGGGAGGAAGAACCCGATCAGCAGACCGCACTCGGCGAACAGGATCAGGCAAACGCCGATAACCGCCCACGGGCCTAGCCAGTTGAGGATTGACTCCGGCTTCAGCGCATCCAGCAGCGCAACAACATGCAGCGCGTGATCAAACATCAGAATCCTTCTGTCTAGGCCAAGCCAAGGTCGGATAGTTCGAACGCAGCGATGTAGGGCAAGCCTTCGGAATCAATCCGAGGCCGTGCTCCACGCTCGACGATGACAGCCACGCCCACAACCTCAGCTCCTGCTTCGCGGAGAGCTTCCACGGCTGTCATGACGGAACCACCAGTAGTTGAGGTGTCTTCAACGGCAAGTACTCGTCGCCCGGAAACGTCGGGGCCTTCGATTCGGCGTTGAAGTCCATGCTGTTTGGACTCTTTGCGCACCACAAACGCATCCAGTTCACGTCCACGGGCAGCCGCAGCGTGCAGCATCGCCGTGGCAACCGGGTCAGCACCCAGAGTGAGGCCGCCCACCGCGTCGTACTCAAGGTCTTCGGTCGCATCCAACATGACCTGCCCGACGAGTGGGGCGGCCTGTGCATCCAGAGTCACTCGGCGCAGATCGACGTAATAGTCGGCTTCTTTGCCACTGGAGAGGATGACCTTGCCGTGAACGACGGCCTTCTTTTTGATCTGGTCGAGGAGTTGTTCGCGTGAATCTGCCACTCCTGCACCCTATGGGCGCGCAGGCCAGGTTGGGCCACCAGACCGGTTACCGGCGTGTACGAATCGGGAACCCCTGACCAGTCGATGCCGCACGGATCACACTCAATGTCCATCGCATGTCTGGCCGCTAATGGGAGGGTGACGAGCATGGTTGGGACTGTGGTGCTGCTGCCAGCATTCGGCGATGAAGACGTCGATTCGACTCGTCGCCTCATTGCGGCTGAACTCGCCGCTCACGGCTACCTCATCGAACTACTGCCCAGCATCGACTCCATCAGTGAGGACGACGAACGTCTTGCCACCGCGCAATGGGTCGCAAGCAATGCGGTGGAACTGACTCGTCGGCAACCGCAGAAGCCGGTTTACCTCGTCGGGTTCGGCGCATCAGGTGTCGCGTTGCCAGCCCTAGGTTTCAGTCAGAAGGCATCTCGACGGCCTGTTGCCGGGTACATCGTGGTGGATGGCAGCTTGCCCAAAGTCGGTGCTGCCGACTGGCCAGATGCTCCCATCACCTATATCGCCAGCACGGTGGATGACCCCAATACCCAAGCGGCATCGTTACGTGGCTGGACAGTCATTCACTCCGCCGAAATTGCCGGCGCAATCCGTGAGGCAATCGACAACTAAAGCGTCGCTGCTGACTGAGTCAGGTCCGCCAAGGTGGCGGCCCGAGAATCTCGGGTTTGCCCCTGCACCATCAGGAAACCAAGCTGACCCAACCGGCGCATTGCAGCAGAATCCGCGCTAATCGCCGCACCACCCGTTGCCGCAACTTGTGCACTGGCAACACGCATACCGAAACCGAAAGCGGCGGCGCGTAGACGCAACCGTTGACCGCGAGTTCGTTCGCCTTCTTGCGGGTCGGCCGCAGCTTGATCAGCGAGGGCGTATGACTGACCGCGAAGATCCTCGAGTTCGGTTGCGAATTGGTCGGCTGCTCGCTGGATGGGCCGCTGACCCGTCACCTCACCGAGTTCGCTCAGGTCGTTGATCGCGGCCTGCGAGATACCGAACACCGCAGGGTGCGCATCATCAGCCGCCTGGTTGGCACGGGTCAGCCACACCGGCTTCGGCGTAATGGCAACGAGCGCATCCGGCGAGACCAGCACACGATCGAACGTCACCGGCCAACTGTGGGTTCCATTCATTGCTGCCAACGGTCGTGGCGGTCCGGCGGTGATACCTGCGGCCTGTTGTGGCTCGATTAAGACAGAGGCGACAAGTTCTTCGTCTGGGCCGGAATGAGCATCGTTAACCAACAGCGCCTGGACAAGGCACACAGCCGATAGCGGCCAGTTCGTCACCCAATCCACACTTCCGTCTAGAACGTAGCCATCCGTCACTCGCCGAATCGTCAGCTTCTGCTGTGGTCGTCGCAGGTGAGAGAAAGAGATGCTGGACAAGCTGGTTGCGCGAACAAGCGGTTCGCTCCACTTGTCAGTGAGCGCCGTGTTGCTGGACTGGATCACCCAGGTTGTCGGCGTGCGATGCTGCGCGACGGCAAACCAGGTATTTGCGCAGGCTCCAGCGAGCAGTTCCGTGGACTGTCGAATCGCATCTGCATCGGCTGCCAGACCACCCAATTCGGTCGGAAACGGCAGACTCAAAGCACCAGTTGCCGCAACTGCCTGCAACTGTTCAGCTGTGACGCCCTCGCGGTCGGTCGCGGCTGCGCGTGGAGCCAATACCTGATCGCACACGTCGTTCAAACGTGCCAGCACACCGGCTGTGTCAGCGTTCATTCCATTCCCCTTGGTTCAACAGATCCTTGCTGGTTATGGCCTGCAGTGATCGCATCCAAACCTCATCCGTCGAACGAGTTTTTCCGGCACTAGGCTGACGGTTTGTGAGCCCTGATTTATCCCGCCTCGTACCGAGGATGCACCCGTATTCGACCTCGATCTTTGGGACCTTGTCTGCGCTGGCAACTGAGGTTGGTGCGGTCAACTTGGGGCAGGGATTTCCGGATACCGACGGGCCAGAGGAACTGAAGGAAATCGCGCGGCAAGCAATCGCCGACGGCTCTGGTAACCAGTACCCACCTGCTCATGGTTTGCCCGATCTTCGAGCTGCGGTGGCCGAACACCAAGCTCGCTTCTACAACTTGTCCTGGAATCCAGCGACAGATGTCGTCGTCACCACCGGTGCCAGCGAAGCACTGGCAGCAGCAACGATTGCCTTGGTGGAAACCGGGGACGAAGTGATCGTGCTCGAACCGTTCTTCGACCTGTACCCGGCGATCATCGCGATGGCAGGGGCAACGCCTGTCTCGGTTGGTCTGACACCACCAACTGCTGATGAGCCAACCTTCCGACTGGATGCTGATGCCCTGGCAGCCGCGATCACGGATCGCACTCGACTGATTCTGCTGAACTCTCCCCACAATCCCACTGGTTGCGTGCTGTCAGCCGACGAGTTGGGACAGATCGCTCAACTCGCTATCGAGCACGACCTGCTGGTGTTGTCTGATGAGGCCTACGAACATCTGACGTTCGACCAGCCACACATCCCGATTGCCACTCTGCCGGGAATGGCGGAGCGCACGATCACGGTGGGGTCGGGCGGCAAGTGCTTCTCGTTCACTGGTTGGAAAGTTGGTTGGGCAAGTGGCCCGACTGACCTGATCACTGCTGTGCGGGTGGTACGCCAACACTTGTCGTACGTCTCTGGTGGTCCGTTCCAGAAAGCGATCGCCGCGGGCCTGCGCCTACCGGACAGCTACTTCTCCGAACTAGCTGATGGTCTGGCTGGTCGTCGCGATCATCTGACAGATGGGCTCCGAGAATTGGGATTCACCGTCGCTCACACCTCGGGGACGTACTTCATCGTCACTGACTGCGGGCCGTTTGACTCCAATGACGGGCGCGAGGTGACGAATCGGATGGCACATGAGGCCGGGGTTGTCGCTGTTCCCGTCTCCGCTTTGACGGATGACCACGAACGCTATGGGCGTTGGCTGCGTTGGACGTTCTGTAAACAGATTCCGGTCTTGGACGAGGCACTATCCCGGTTGCGCAGCAGCCTGTAGCTAGCTCCAATTCACACCGCTGACCTAAGAGCGCTCACTGCAGTAGCAATGGTCACGCACCTCGTGTTGGCTGGGGGAATGTCGAACGAGTTGCCGTACTCCTTCTTCCAGAACGAGATCTACCTCAACGGGTGGACGCAGGGAGCAAAACCGATCCTGCCGACGAATCTGTTGGAGCTCGAACAAGCTGCCAAGGAACAGCTCGATCCGCAGGCATATGGCTATGTCGCTGGTGCTGCCGGAACAGGACGAACCCACCGGGCAAACCGGGAGGCCTTTGATGACTGGAACCTGATTCAACGGGTGTTCGTCGATGTGGAGAAACGCGATTGGTCAACGAACATTCTTGGCACCGATCTGCCTGCACCATTACTCCTTGGCCCGGTCGGTGTGCAGACGATCGTCCATCCCGAGGGCGAGTTAGCCAGCGCCAAAGCCGCTGCAGCTGCCGGGATTCCCTTCATCCATTCCACAGCTGCAACCCATTCGATCGAACAGGTCGGACAAGCCAACGGTGACGGTCCTCGCTGGTACCAGTTGTATTGGCCACGCGAACGAGAAGTGGCAGCGTCTTTTGTTCAACGCGCAGAAGCCGCTGGGTACTCGGCACTGGTGGTCACCCTCGACACATTCATGATGGGCTGGCGACCAACAGACCTGGACACGGCATACCTGCCTTTCCTGCAGGGCAAAGGCATCCAGAACTACTTGACCGATCCGGCATTCATGGCAGGCGTTCCGGAAGGTTCTACCGACGATGTTCCGATCTTTCGGTGGTCACTGCTATTCGGCAATCCCACGTTGACCTGGGACGACCTGCCATGGCTGCGGGAACAGACGAAGCTACCCATCATCCTCAAGGGGGTCATCAGCGCAGACGATGCCAAACATGCCCGCGATGCCGGAGTGGATGGATTGATCTGTTCGAACCACGGTGGACGTCAACTTGATGGTGGGGTCGCGGCATTGCGTGCCCTACCGGAGTTGGTGGCAGCAGTAGATGGCTCCATGCCGGTGTTGTTCGACTCAGGTATCCGCAGCGGTGCCGACATGTTGAAGGCATTGGCGTTAGGCGCTGCCGCCGTCCTGCTAGGTCGGACGTACGTCTACGGGTTGGGACTAGCGGGTCAGGCTGGCGTGGAACATGTGATCCGGACTCTGTTGGGTGACTTCGACGTGTCGGCGGCGATGGCTGGGGTCACGAATCTGTCCGAGGTCAACCGCGAGATTCTGCGTCCATCCAACGCAACTCGATAGGCAGTGCGAGCCGTTCCATCACACTGCCAACACCGGCGGAAAATCCAAGTCCAAATTGACCTTGATCA
>JBDHZU010000048.1:0-13040 GCA_039812085.1 Candidatus Nanopelagicales bacterium
CGGGATCAATTCCCATCAACTCCACCTGGCTACGCCTTCGGCGACAGCCGCAGGGAAAACCGCCTCGTCGCCTAGCGTCAAGGAATCAACCCAGTCGGCTCCTCGCCACGAGCAGTCGGCTTCTGCGTCGGATGATTCGTCAGTGCAGGCGCCGCAGACCAACGACGATCAGTTGACGCCAGTTGTTGCCGGTATTGATACCGATGCGCCTGCTCCGGCACCGGTTGCTCGCCCTAAGCCGTCCCCAAGTGAGAAGCCAACGGTGTCGCCGTCACCGACCACTCCGACGACGACTCCCACCCCGTCGCCTACTACTGATCCCAGTTCGTCAGCAGATCCTGAGGAGTCGGTGAGCCCGACGGAATCGACCGAACCGTCTACGACGCCTACTGCGGATAGCACCACCGAGTCGAATAGCGACGACTAGCAGTTAACCCGGGTTAGTCCGGATCGAATGCGCGCAGCGCTCGACGGACTCCATCCATCGTGAGCACACCGTCGGGCTGCGTTGGATCCCCCACAGTGATTCGACCCGTATCTGAGTCGATTAACGCGGCCAGTGCTGAGCGCAGTGAGTAATCCCCGGAAACATTCGGCAGGTCCCGGTCAGCGTCAGTGACCGGTTCCAGTTCGCCGGATTCCACCGGGGTGATTGCCAACCGTTTGAGTTCTCGATCGTCTCCGGTGAACTCAGCCACGAAGTCGGTCGCCGGCCGGGCGAGGACTTCGGTGGGAGTGGCGAACTGGTCGACGTAACCACCCTTGCGCATGACGGCGATTCGGTCGCCGAGACGCACGGCTTCGTCGATGTCGTGCGTGACGATGATGACCGTCTTACGGACACGCTGTTGCAGGTTGAGGAACTCTGTTTGCAAGCTTGCCCGGGCAATGGGGTCGACGGCGCCGAATGGCTCGTCCATCAGCAGAACGGGCGGATCGTGTGCCAGTGCGCGGGCGACCCCGACTCGTTGCCGCTGTCCACCCGAAAGTTGGTGCGGGTAGCGCTGTCCAAACTCCTCTGGGTCCAGACCCACGAGGTCGAGCATCTCGTCTACTCGCTGAGCGGTCTTAGCCGAATCCCAACCCAACAGCTTGGGCATGGTGGCGACATTGCGCCGAATGGTTTGGTGGGGGAACAAGCCGATCTGCTGGATCACGTAGCCCATGCCCAGCCGAAGCTGCTTCAGATCTACGCCCATCACGTCATGTCCATCCACGCGGACGACTCCAGTGGTGGGTTCCTGCAGACGGTTAACCATGCGCATGGAGGTGGTCTTGCCGCAGCCTGATTCACCAACCAGGACGCACACTTCACCCTCAGCAATATCCAAGGTGAGGGGATGCACGGCCACGGTGCCGTCGGGATAAGTCTTGCCCGCTTCGCTGAAGGAGATCATCCCGGTGCCCGGTTCCGGAATAGCCGGACGGTCGGTGAGGGTGCTCGTCATTGCGGTCCCCTCAATGCGTCGAGCGATCAGTTACCGATCATCATGGCTGCCCGCTTATGCAGTCTGCAACTGTCAGCAACTCTTCTTCGCTGGTAATTCGCGCAGTTACGAAAACGTGAAGTAACCGCTACGGTCGATTGCATGATCGCGTCCGGCGCTGCGTGGCTGGCAGCCGCTGATCCGACAGTTGACCAGGCTCCCAATCCTTGGTTCAGCTGGGAATACGTGACGACTCACACCACCCAACTTCTGCAGGCAGGCAAGGAACACATCCTGCTGACAGTGATGTCGGTGCTGCTCGCGATGCTGGTTGCGATCCCCTTGGCGCTGTTGGTTCGCCGAGTGCGGCGACTGGAAGCCCCTGTACTAGCGCTCGGGGGAATCCTGTACACAATCCCATCGCTGGCGATGATCTCGGTGCTGTGGCCAATTTTTGGTCTATCGCCGTGGACCGTCATCGTCGCGTTAGCGATGTACGCCCTGTTGGTCGTGCTGCGGAACACGGTTGTGGGACTCAAGGGCGTACCGCAAGACGCAGTGGATGCCGCCCGAGGAATGGGCTATTCAAAGTTCGCCATCTTGACCAAGATCGAGTTCCCCTTGGCGATGCCAACGATCCTGGCCGGGATTCGGATCGCCACTGTTTCGACGGTTGGTCTCGTCACGATTGGCGCACTCGTCGGTTATGGCGGATTTGGATCGTTGATCTATTCCGGGTTTCTGCAGAACTTCTGGCACGCGCAGATCATGACGGCAACCCTTGCCTGCGTACTGCTGGCCGTTGTGTTTGAGCTACTCCTACTGGGAGCTCAACGACTGTTGACCCCGTGGGCCTCGAGGGCGAGGAACTAATGGGTTCGCTCATCGAATGGTTCACAGATCCTGCCCATTGGCAGGGTCCAAACGGCATCCCTACTCGGTTCGCCGAACAGCTAGAAATTTCCGCTATTGCGATGGTGGTCGCTTTGGCCATCGCTCTGCCCCTTGGTGTGTGGCTGGGGCACAAGAACCGGGGCGAGTTCCTCGCGATCAGCGCCGGCAATATCGGTCGTGCAGTTCCCACATTTGGGCTGCTGGTGATCTTTGCGTCCTGGGCACCCATCGGCGTAGGCAACATCGCAGCAATCTTGGCGCTGATCATCTTCGCGATTCCTCCCCTGTTGACGAACGCATTCATTGGCGTACGAGAAGTCAATCCTGAGGTCACTGGTGCTGCCCGAGGCATGGGGTTCTCCGGATTACGCATGTTGAGCAAGGTCGAACTTCCTAATGCTGTCCCGTTGATTGCTGCCGGAGTGCGCACGGCGACGGTGCAAGTGGTGGCCACTGCTTCGCTTGCGGCACTTGTTGGTGGAGGTGGTCTCGGGGCATATGTGGTGGAAGGTTTCGCCGTACAAGACATCACCTTGTTGTTGGCCGGAGCGATCCTGACCGCGGTTCTTGCAGTTGGCACTGAACTTGTGTTGGCAGGTATTCAGCGCATGGTGACACCTAAGGGATTGCGACTTGCCCAAGCCCAACTTGAGGCAGCGGCGTGAAGACTCGAGTCGTGCCCGTCCTGGCTGGGCTGATCGTGGCGGCGTTGACCGTGGTCGTGGTCAGTGCCTGCAGCCTGACAGGGAGCGGATTCTTAGTTGGATCAACCAACTTCACTGAGAGTCGAATCTTGGCGAATATCTTTGCCCTGAGTTTGTCGCGCACGGGGACTCCGGCTCAGGTCAAAGAATTGACTGCCCGAGAAATTCTGGAACCAGCTTTGGCGAAGGGCCAGCTACAAGCAGTGCCCGAATATTTGGGAACGTTCACCGAGTTCCTCAACAAGAAACAAAACGGCACAGATGCGCCTGCGCTTGCTAGTAGCGATCCGGCGACGACCTACCAACACCTCGTCGGACTGGCGGAACCGCTCGGGTTGACCGTGCTCCCGCCGTCGCCTGCTCAGGATCAGAACGCGTTCGCGGTGACTGGCGACTATGCCAAGGCGCACAACCTCACGACGTTGTCCCAGTTGGGTACCTTCTCGAAATCCCATTCGGTCACCTTGGGCGCGGGGCCGGAATGCCCGACGCGGCCCTTCTGCCAACCAGGGTTGGAACAGACCTACGGCATCACGTTCGCGGGATTCATGGCACTGGATTCCGGTGGACCGTTAACGGTCCAAGCGTTACAGCAGGACAAGATCCAACTCGGGTTGATGTTCTCCAGCTCGGGAATGGTCGCCGCATACAACTTGACGCTGCTTGCTGACGACAAGCACCTGCAGACAGCGGACAACGTCATCCCGGTATTGCATACCGGTTCGCAAACCCCGCAGATCACCGCAACCTTGAACAAGGTGTCCGCAAAACTGACAACTGAAGACCTTCAGCAATTGAATGCCGAAGTGGACCTTCAGCGAAAAGACCCGCGAGATGTCGCTAGCCAATGGCTTGACTCCATTGGCATCACCGAGAAATAGCGCACCCCGGTCATTTGCCGATATCGCCGCTGACAAGCAGTCCGGTAGCCAGCAGTGCATGCAGGTCCGCCAGCGTTTGCCCGACTGCGGCATGAGCGATGAGTTGAGCATTGGCGAACGAGGCAGTCCGCAGCACGACTCGGTACGGCTCGTTGTCTCCCCGCGAGACCATCAACCAACCATTCATGCCGGTTGGGTTCTCCGTGGCTGACCAATGCTCACCTTCGGGCAGTCGAAGCGTTCGCGGAACCCGAACCTGAATCGGTCCGGGATTGGCATCCACTCGTTCAACAGATTCTCGTAGACACAGTGCAGCCACCGTGAGTTCTTCCACCAAGACCAGCAATCGGGTTGTGGCATCGCCGTAGTCAACGGGTCGAGAAACGACAGTGAGAATCCCGTCGGAGATGAGTTCGCCGTAACCGGCGTAAGGAGTCAGGAAGCGTTGATCGACCGCTGATCCGCTGGCTCGAGCAATGGGTCCCGTCCCGCCAAAGGTGACTGTGTCGGCGGCAGAGATCAGTCCGCGCCCTCGCCAGCGATCATCCGTCCCCACAACCTCGATCAGGGCTGCTGCCTGGCGGGAAATATCGGCGGTGAGGTCTGCGAGGTCAGCCAGCAGATCATCGGCAAGGTCCACGCGCATTCCACCGACCTGAACAGCCATGGGGTGCAGGCGTCCACCGGTTGCCTGTTCAGTAATGCCTACTGCTCGTTCGATGAGTTCATCGGTGAGTTCTTGTTCGTAACCGGTGATATTCGCGGCCAGCCATCGCAAGTGATGGATACACCGGTTCAACTCAGCCAAAGCAGTCCGGATCCATTTGGCGCGTTCGGTGATGACGATGCCGAGGGCTTGCTCGATGGTTTGTGCGAACCCGAGTTCGGAACTGAACGCGCTGTGCCAGTCATGGCGATCAGCCAGCATGACGCCTTGCCGCAGATCACGGCTCTCCAGCAGTTTCTCTACGCCTCGATGCAGGTGCGCGATCTGTGGTTGCACGCCAATGATGACGCCATCTGTCTGTGCGACGCGAAAGCTGACTGGCCCATGTGCGGCGGGGTGGGAACCAGGCAGGTCTGCTTGCCAGACGACCGACTCAGACATCTGCGTTTACAGGTATCGAACGATGATCATGGCGGCCATGATCGCCAGCACGATAAGCACGATCCAGACGTCCATCCACATCGCCAGTGGTCGTTGCATCCGCTGCTTGACCGACTGCCCGAAGTTGCCTTCCAGAATGTTGATTCGAGTCATGGAGGCAAACACCAAAGTGGTGGTGGCGGTGACCAACAGGCACCACGGGCAGAGGCGATGGATCGTGAAGTATGACTCGTAGAACAGCCAGTAGGCGAAGATCAAACCCAAGGTGTAGAAGAACTGTGCGGTCAGCATGAACCAGCGGGGGAACTTCACTCGGCTCAAACCCGCGATGGCAATCGTGATCACCACGGGTTCGGTAATCAGCCCAAGGAATGAGTTCGGGAATCCCAACAGTTTCGCCTGATCCGATAAAGCAACAGCACCACACGAAATCTTGGCGTTGATATTGCAGCTCAATTCAGCGTTGGAATTGGCTGCCAGGATCACAGCATCGATCGACAGTTGCAAAGCCGCCCACAGCCCAAGAGCACTGGAAATGAGCATCTCCAGATAGGCACCCCAGTGGTCGGGACGCTTGCTGGTTTTGCTCGGCTGTTCCAGGTCGGTACTCATGATGGCTCCAGTGTTACTTACGACTCTTCGCGACGAGGGGTGAGTGTCCAGATTCGCGGTTCGTTGTCACAACCATTACCCGGCTAGGGTTAGCGACCGTGACTGATGCAGCGTCCGCCCCACCCCGATTTCGGGTGGGAGTGATTGGCGCCGGTCGAGCAGGCAGTGTCTTGGGCGCGGCTCTTGCTCGGGCCGGTCACGAGGTAGTGGGCGCTTATGCAGTCAGCGATCTCAGTCGGTTGCGAGCCGAAGCGTTGTTGCCCGGGGTTGACCTGTTGAACGTCCCTGACATTTTGCACGCTGCTGATTTGGTCTTGCTGACTGTTCCCGATGACGTGCTGTCCGAGGTTGTTACTGGCCTTGTCCAGGCGGAACTGATTCGTCCCGGCCATGTCTTAGTGCATTCGTCTGGTCGCTACGGCATTACCGTGTTGGATCCTGCGACGGCTGTGGGTGCATTGCCATTGGCTCTGCATCCCGCGATGACGCTGACCGGAACCTCGCTGGATCTGGAACGCCTGAGTGGTGCTCCTTTCGGAGTAACAGCCCCGGACGCTGCCCGGCCGATTGCGGAAGCCCTTGTTGTGGAGATGGGTGGTGAGCCGATCTGGGTGCCAGAAGATCGACGACCGCTGTACCACGCGGCGTTGGCGCACGGAGCGAACCATCTGGTCACGTTGGTTGCCGAGTCGATGGATTTGCTTGCGGCTGCTGGAATCGAACATCCGGACCGGTTGCTGCGCCCGTTGCTCACGGCGGCCCTGGATAACGCTCTGCGAGAAGGGGATCGCGCATTGACTGGCCCCGTCGCTCGCGGCGATGCGAAGACAGTTGCCGCGCATCTTGGACAGATTGCGGACGTGTCCGAACCCACCCGCGATGCCTACATTGCGCTCGCCCGAATCACTGCTGATCGGGCATTGGCGAACGGAATGCTTCGTCCAGAAGCAGCTGCTGACCTGCTGTCGGTTTTGGCGCAGCGAATGGAGGTGGACGAATGAAGGTGCTCTACACCCGCGAACAGTTGCAGCAATGGCGAGATGACGTTGAGGCGTCGGGTTCACCCACTGCAGCCGTGATGACGATGGGTGCCCTACATGCTGGACACGGTGAATTGGTTCGTGTCGCCAAGGAACAGTTGCCCGATGACGGCGAACTGATCGTCACCATCTTCGTCAACCCACTGCAGTTCGGTGCGAACGAAGACCTCGACAAATACCCGCGCACTGTGGAATCTGACCTCGCTTTGGTGAAGTCGCTAGGCGCGACAGCCGCATTCGTTCCCACCGAGGACGTCATGTATCCCAATGGGCGACCGGCAACCATCGTTGATCCGGGACCTCTCGGGAAACTGCTCGAGGGCCAGGCGCGACCAGAGCACTTTGCTGGGGTGCTGACCGTGGTGGCGAAGTTCCTGAACCTGCTTGGCGTTGATGCGGCCTACTTCGGGGAGAAGGACTATCAGCAACTGACGCTGATCAAACAAATGGTCAACGACCTTGATCTGCCGGTACGGATCGAACCTGTTCCGACGGTGCGTGACCCCGACGGTTTGGCCATGTCGAGTCGCAACCGCTATCTATCAGCCGCGGCCCGTCAGCGTGCTTTGGCGATTCCCGCCGCCATCCAAGCGGGGCGGCAGGCTGCCGCTACCGGTGCAAATGCGCAAGAGATCGAGCACGTGGCAATGGCCTGCCTCGAAGCCGTTCCCGACGATTCCGAAGTAGCTGCGATACCGGTTGATATTCAGTACGTGGTGGTGCGTGGCACCGACCTCGGTGAACCGCCAAAAAGGGGAGAGGCCAGACTCATCCTTACGGTCGTCGTTGATGGCACTCGTTTGTTGGACAACGCCCGTGTCGACCTGTCAGCAGCCGCTGGAAAGGAACCCGGATGACGTTGACGATTCCCCGACGAATGGTGAGTGCATCACCAGGCTGGACGGCCACGGCAGACGTCATCGTCGTCGGATCGGGAATTGCTGGGCTGAGCACGGCCATGCATGCGCGTCGCAGTGGTCACAAGGTTCTGTTGGTGACCAAGGGGCAGGTTAATGAGGGATCCACACGCTGGGCGCAGGGCGGGATTGCAGCAGCACTTGCCGACGACGATTCCCCCGCCGACCACCTAGCGGACACGTTGGTTGCGGGTGCTGGCCTGTGCGATGAAACTGCGGTTTCAGTCCTTGCCTACGAGGCTCCGGCCGCAATTCGTCGTCTGATGCGATGGGGCGCGGAGTTCGATCGCACCGCCGCTGGCGACATTGCGTTGACCCGAGAAGGCGGTCACCACAAAGACCGCATCGCTCATGCCGGTGGAGATGCGACGGGGGTCGAAATCTCCCGGGCATTGGTCGCTGCCGCCGCACAAGATCCGCAGATCGAATTGGTGGAAAACGCGCTGGTACTCGATCTGCTGCTCGATGCGAATGGGGCTGCCCAAGGGTTAACCCTGCACGTTATGGGCGAAGGGCAACGCGACGGTGTTGGTGCCGCTTTGGCGCCAGCGATCGTGTTAGCGACTGGCGGAATTGGCCAGGTATTTGCAGCTTCCACAAACCCATCGGTCGCCACTGGTGACGGAATCGCGTTGGGTTTGCGAGCCGGAGCATCTGTGGCAGATCTGGAGTTCGTGCAGTTTCATCCCACGGTCTTGTACTTGGGCGATGACCAACGTGGCCAACAACCCTTGATCTCAGAAGCGCTGCGAGGTGAAGGAGCCAAGCTGGTCGATGACACTGGTGAACGCTTCATGTTGGGGCAGCACGAACTAGCCGAACTTGCTCCGCGTGATGTCGTGGCCAAGGCGATTAGTCGTCGGATGCGGGAACAAGGCACACCCAACATGTGGCTGGATGCCACTGACTTCGATGACGAACTGTGGAATCACCGCTTCCCCAACATCTTGGAATCGTGCCGGCGTCACGAGATCGACCCCCGTTCCCAGCTCATCCCGATTGCGCCTGCACAGCACTACCTATCCGGCGGGTTGATCACTGATCTGCATGGGCGGACTGACATCCCTGGCTTGTTCGCAGTGGGCGAGTGCGCGTGTACGGGAGTCCACGGCGCGAACCGGTTAGCCAGCAACTCACTGCTGGAGGGATTGGTGTTCGCAGATCGGATCGGAGCGATCCTCAATACCGAATTGCCGCAGCGAGCAGACCCAGTCGAGCCAGATGGGCCGGTGGGTCTGATCGGAGCCGACCAACGCGCTGCCGTGCAGGAGACCATGACGGACGGGGTGGGAGTTCTTCGAACTGCCGACAGCATGCAACAGGCACAAACTGAACTTGTCCAGGTCGCCGGTCAGCTCAGCGACGATGTCTGTACGGGGTCGTGGGAGACGACTAACGTCGTGACTGTTGCGCAGGTACTTGCTGAAGCGGCACTGCAACGGAAAGAGACTCGCGGCTCGCACTGGCGGGAAGACTTCCCGGCTACTGATGACGAAGATTGGCGAGTACGAATCGTCAGCCGTCGCGAGCCAGACGGACAGATCCAGACAACTCGACGAGAGGTGAACCGATGAGTCGGGCGCTATTCGACCGATTGCGACTGGCCGGACTGAATCCGGATTCCGTGGTCGAGCTGATCGATTCCACTCTGGATGAAGACCTCGACGGCGGAGTGGATGTCACCACGGTGGCGACCGTCCCCGCCGAACAGGACTCTCTGCTCAACCTGGTTGCGCGTCAACCGGGAGTTGTCGCTGGGGTTCCGGTGGCTGCTCTGGTCTTCACTGAGGTGGGCCGTCGTTCGGGTAACACCGTTTCCATCACGCAGGCTTTGGCGGATGGTTCCCGCGTTGCTGCTGGCGACGTGGTGTTGTCAGTCGAAGGCCGTACTCGCGATCTGCTCACGGGTGAACGTACAGCGCTCAACCTGCTGTGCCACTTGTCTGGAGTGGCAACCGCCACCAACGAATGGGTGCGCGCGTTAGGCGATTCCAATACCCGAGTCAGAGATACCCGTAAGACGACCCCAATGCTGCGGGCATTGGAGAAGTACGCGGTGCGTTGCGGCGGCGGCGTTAACCATCGGATGTCGTTGTCCGATGCTGCCTTGGTCAAGGACAACCACGTGGTCGCTGCCGGCGGAGTGGCACAGGCATTCGACTTGGTCCGAGAACGATTCGGCGATATTGACATTGAGGTAGAGGTCGACTCTCTTGACCAGCTCGACGAGGTCGTTGCGGCCGGAGCCGATCTGGTGCTGTTGGACAACTTCACCATTGACGAGATCGCTGAGGCGGTCCGTCGCATCGACGGCAAGGTTCGGCTTGAAGCCTCCGGTGGTTTGACCATTGCGGATGCGGCAGACATTGCTGGAACGGGCGTGGACTTCGTTGCTGTGGGAGCGCTGACTCACTCAGCTCCCGTATTGGATATCGGAGCTGACCTCACTGCTGTCTGACACTGCCTGCCCGGCCACCCGTCACTTTGGTGGATGGACAGTCGCATGATTATTCCGTTCAGTTCGAGCGACGAGTGCAAGGTAATGATCGGCCGTCCAACAGATGAGACGACCTTTCTGGTCCTTGTTTCGAGCGAGGATGCCTGCATCGGCTAGCTCGGTGAGCGCTCGGTGTGCTGCTGTGGTCGACACGTTGAACCGGGTAGCCACGGTGTCAACTGTGAGCACTGGATCAGTTGCGAGGACTCCGAGGATGCTCAACGAGACGGCATCTGCGCGCGGCCTACTGGGCGAGATGCCGGCAGCCTCGCGGTAGGAGACGAGAGTCTTGATCGTGCATTCGTTCAGCACACGGATGTCATCAGCGAGTTGTACTGCATTGCGTACTGCGAGTTCTGCGGCGTGAGCAAAAGCGATGATCCAGGCATCCAAGCGTTATGGGGATGCCCGGAAAATGGAGGGTCTTACCTGTGAGAACTGGTGGGGTTCGGGTGGGGGAGGTCATTGTGATGAGCAGTCGCTTCTGCGCTCGAACTACGATGGATGAATGCTGCTGACCATCGACGTCGGGAATACCAACACCGATATTGGGCTGTGGGATGGCGCCGAACTTGCCAGTCAATACCGGACCAAGACGGACCATCGATCGACTGCGGACGAGATCGCGTTGACCTTCCGCGGACTTTTGGCCGACGAACCTCCGGTCACCGGAGTCTCGGTGTGTTCCACGGTTCCGGCAGTGCTACGCGAGATGCGTCGGATGTTGGATCGTTATTACGACGATGTCCGACAAGTGATTGTCGAGCCAGGAGTCAAGACTGGCGTTGGTGTGCTGACGGATAACCCCAAAGAGGTGGGGACCGATCGCATCATGAACACGTTGGCCGCTTTTGAGCTTTATGGCGGACCATCCATCGTGGTCGACTTTGGAACCTCTACCAATTTTGATGTTGTTTCTGCCAAGGGTGAATTCCTTGGTGGAGCGTTAGCCGCAGGTATCGAAATTTCTGTCGATGCGTTAGCTGCCCGCGCGGCTCAATTGCGCAAAGTTGAACTGGTGCGTCCGCGATCAGTGATTGGCAAGAACACCGTGGAAGCCTTGCAGTCAGGAACTGTGTATGGCTTTGCCGGGCAGGTCGATGGTTTGGTGAATCGCCTCATCCAAGAACTGGGTGGATCGGTGAATGCGGTGATCGCTACTGGTGGGCTATCTAAGGTCGTGCTGGATGAGGCCACCACCATCACTGTTCACGAACCAGCATTGACGCTTAAAGGTCTACAGATCGTTTTCGAGAAAAACGCATGAGTCAGTTGCAGGTCAGGCCAGCGCGAACAGCCGACGTTCCGCGGATTCGCAGCCTGATCGATACCTATTCGCCGGATCGACGCCTGCTGTCCAAAGAGACCGTTGCGCTCTACGAAGACCTTCCGGAGTTCAGCGTTGCCGAGAAAGACGGGCAGCTTCTGGGCTGTGGAGCGTTGCACGTCATGTGGGAGGACTTGGCCGAGGTCCGCACGCTTGCCGTGGATCCCGCAGCCATGGGTCAGGGAGTTGGCGCAGCGGTCTTGACCGAGCTGTTGAAGCGGGCCGAAGACGTCGGCGTTAGTCGCGTCTTCGTCCTCACCTTCGAAGTTGAATTCTTTGCGCGTTTTGGCTTTATCGAAATTGATGGAACGCCAGTGAGCCACGAGGTCTATGAACAGTTGTTGCGTTCCTATGACGAAGGTGTGGCGGAGTTTCTTGGCCTTGAGCGTGTTAAGCCAAACACGCTCGGTAACACCCGCATGTTGTTATCGCTGGAAAAGTAATTTTCGCCAACCTCTTACCTGGCACGTAATCTCCTTGGTTTAGTCTCAGTTTCTCCGGGTATCCCGACGCTATTTACCCCGGTATCGGAACTATCGAAGGATTTATTTCTCATGGCTCAAAAAGTTCAAGTCCTACTCATCGATGACATCGACGGAAAGGACGCAGACGAGACGGTTCGATTTGGCCTTGACGGGATCGAATACGAAATCGATCTCACCACCAAGAATGCGCAGGCACTGCGTGATGCCCTAGCCGACTACGTCGCTGCTGGGCGTCGATCAGGTGGCCGGCGCAAGTCTGGTGCCCGTCCGCAAAGTGCATCAGAGGTTGCCAAGGTCCGGGAATGGGCCAAGGCAAACGGCGTGAAGGTCAGCCAACGCGGCCGGATTTCTGCCGATGTGTATGACGCCTACAAGAAAGCCAACGGCTAATTACGAACCAGAGCCAAGGGCCTCGGACACAACCTCTCGCGCACTACTTTGAATTTCTGCGAGGTGTTCGGGGCCCTTGAAGCTTTCTGCGTAAATCTTGTAGACATCCTCGGTGCCGGATGGGCGTGCAGCGAACCAACCGTTCTCGGTCGTCACCTTGAGTCCCCCAATAGCCGCACCATTGCCGGGTGCTTTGGTCAGCTTTGCAGTGATCGGTTCACCGGCAAGTTCGGTCGCTGTGACTTGCTCTGGTGACAGCGACTTAAGAACTTCCTTCTCTTGGCGAGTAGCGGGGGCATCAACTCGTGCGTAGGCCGGGGACCCGAACTCAGCAGTCAGGTCTGCGTAGTGCTCGCTAGGCGAACGATCCGTCTTCGCGATGATTTCCGAGGCCAATAAACACGCGATGATGCCGTCCTTGTCTGTGGTCCACACGGTTCCGTCGAACCGCAAGAAGCTCGCGCCGGCGGATTCTTCGCCACCGAATCCGACACTTCCGTCAACCAGCCCAGGAACGAACCACTTGAAGCCGACTGGAACTTCGTACAGCGTTCGTCCCAACTTTGCCGCGACCCGGTCGATCATCGATGAGCTCACCAGCGTCTTGCCAATGGCTGCCTGTGCGTTCCAGCCTGGCCGGTTGGCGAACAAGTAGTTGATGGCCACTGACAGGAAGTGGTTGGGATTCATCAGCCCTGCATCGGGGGTGACGATTCCGTGGCGGTCAGAGTCGGCGTCATTGCCGGTGGCGACTTGGT
>JBDHZU010000049.1:0-13024 GCA_039812085.1 Candidatus Nanopelagicales bacterium
GTCGATGGCACCAGCGTCAGCACCTGAACTGTCGGCGAAGGTCAGTCGCAATGCCAACGGTCCACGGCCGGGCCGGGGTGGCGCAGTGGGCGTGCTGTCTAACCAGCGAATCCATCCCGCTCGTGACAAGTGCACAGCGAGGAAGAGCGGCTGGGAATCGGGGGAGGAGAACTGCCAGATGAGGAACTTTCCTCGACGAGTGATGTCTTCGACCGTGGCTGCTGCCAGAGCTGACAGGGGTGGATCGAATGTCTTGAGTGCTGCCAATTCAGTCAGATTTGCCCTGGCCACAGACAGCCCGATCGTGCGGGCGGCAAGTCCATCCGCCAAGGCTTGCACTTCCGGGATCTCGGGCATGGGGTGACGCTACGCGGCTTGGGGTGGACAATGTGAGGCATGACCGAGTCGGCACCGGAATCGCGCAGCGCACTCTTACCCGGACGAATGGGCTTGTTCGTCCGGGTTGCCGCTCACCCTGGCGGCCGTGCCGCCCTATTGGATGCGCTTCATCGGTACAGCGATCAGCTAGAGGCAGAGCCGGGTACAGAACTCTTCGCAATATCGTTGGACCCCGACGACGAAGACGTGGTCTGGCTGTACGAATGGTTCAAGGACGAGCAGGCACTGGAACAACACCGAGAATCTGCACCCTTCGCCGAACTCATGTCCGGAATGCAGAACCTGGTCGCTGGGTCACCGGGGATGCTTCGGATCGATCCCCTGCGACTGACGATGAAGACGAATCTCTTGGATGACGTCGTCAGTTCCGATGGTTTCTAACTCGCGTCAGAGGTAGATGACATTGTCGCCAGTTGCCCGGCGGCGAGTATCGAAGACCGGAGTCGTGGTCTGGTTGAGCAGTTCGTAATCCAACTCGTCGTGATCGGTCAGCACCACGATCAGGTCGGAGTCATCCACGAGGCCCTGTTCCAGATCCGCCACCTTCACGTCGGTGAACATGGACTGCACATCCGCCATGGGTTCGACCACGGTCAGATCGGCACCAAGATCCAGCAGCAATTCCACGACGCGCGCGGCTGGAGATTCACGAGTGTCGGACGTGTTCTTCTTGTATGCCAGACCAACCACAGTGATCTTCGATCCGCGGATCGCCTTAGCGTCATCGTTCAATAAGTCAGCAACTCGAGAGACAACGTAGTCAGGCATGTGGTCGTTAACGTCGTTCGCCAATTCCACAAATCGGAATGGTCGACCGAGTTCCTTCTTCACTTGCCAGGACAGGTACGACGGATCAATCGGCAAGCAGTGGCCACCAACACCGGGGCCTGGCGTGAACTTCATGTAGCCGAAGGGCTTGCTGTCTGCCGCATTGATTGATTCGTGCAGATCGACGCCGAGGCCACGCGCGAACACTGCCATCTCGTTGACGAGCGCGATGTTCACATGACGGAAGGTGTTTTCCAGCAGCTTGGCGAGTTCAGCCTCTTTGGGAGAGGTGACGGGAACAACTTGTTCCACGAGGTCGCCGTAGAACTTGGACACCTTCTGTAGGGAAGTTTCGTCGATACCGGAGATCACCTTGGGGGTGTTCTCCAAGTGATAGACGGGGTTGCCGGGGTCGATACGTTCGGGACTGTAGCCCGCGGAAAAGTCAGTTCCAGCTTTGAGACCCGATCCTTCTTCCAAGATGGGAATGAAGAGTTCTTCAGTAGTACCGGGGTAGGTGGTGGACTCCAGGACCACGGTGGCACCGGGCGTCAAGTACTCGGCCAGCGATTGTGCGGAGGCTTCGATGAAGGACAGATCGGGCAAGCCTTCGTGCAATGGAGTGGGAACGGTGACGACGGCGATGTCAAAGTCAGCGGCATCGGCGTAGTCGCTTGATGCGGTGTACGTGCCCGCATCGATGACTGCCTTGAGTCGCTCACTGGTGATGTCTTCCACGAATGAGTCGCCCGCTGCGAGACGTCCAGCGCGGGCTTTGTCGAGGTCAATGCCCACCACGTTGTAGCCCACTTCAGCGGCGCGAACTGCTACGGGAAGTCCGACGTAGCCCTGACCAATAACAACTGCTTTCACGGTATCCACCCTGGCGTGTTACCCCGCTGGCCTCAACTCCACTCCTACTAGAGGCTGACTGTGGCCCACCTCTCTTACCTGTTCGTGACCCAACCGTCACAGGAAGCACAATCCGGCAGGTATCGCTTCCTTCACGTCTTGCTAGCCTTGACTGTCTCGCGCGAGTGGCGGAACGGCAGACGCGCTGGCTTCAGGTGCCAGTGTCCGCAAGGACGTGGGGGTTCAAATCCCCCCTCGCGCACGTTGCTCCTGCAGGCCGACCGTTGTTTGGTCGGTGTGCAGGAGCAATTTGTTTGTAGGTGGATTTGGGAGAACCCTCTGGGTTCGGTCCCCCCTCGCGCAGTCACCACCCAGCCTTGGTGAAGCGAATGCGTTTATATGGGCAGATGGCACTTGAGCAGAGCCCACCGGAGGAAGTGAAGCCAGCGAGACGCACGCAGTTTCTGATTCGTAATACCGCAGGGACATCGGCCGTCGAATGGTTCGTTATCTGGGCAGTAACCACGATTTTGCTGACTCGCGCGTACCTGCAGTTGACGGGGTACCCACAGATCGGCAGCGGCGATCTGCATATCGCGCATGCGTTGTGGGGCGGGGCACTCATGTTGATCGCACTGGTCGTGGGGTGGTCATTCCTCGGGTCCGGCGCGCACGGAACGGCCATCTTCCTTGGCGGTGTGGGGTTCGGACTGTTCCTGGACGAGGTCGGGAAGTTCGTCACTAAAACCAACGACTACTTCTTTCGACCCTCGGCCGAAATCATGTTCATCATCGTTGTGGCACTGCTGTTAGTCGCCGGGTTACTGCGCGACCTGAAAAAGCCAACTGCCGTTGAGTCGCTTGCGAACGCCTCAGCGATTGCCGCTGAAGGGGTCACTCACGGACTGACCGCCCGCCGTCGAGATGCTGCGCGCGCCTACCTACAAGTGGCGTCCAACGGCGGGACCGATCCGGCAGTCATCGAACATGTCGAAGGACTACTGAGTGAGGGTTGGGAGAATCCCGATCGTCTGATGGCTGTTCGCAAATGGTTCAAGGCACGGATTCCTGGCTTCTTCCGCAGTACGCGTTTGTTGACCTTCTGCGGTTGGCTCTTGGTGGTATTTAGCGCACTAGAACTCACGCAACTACTGGGAGAACATTGGTTGGACCCTGTGGCTCATCCTGGATTTCCCAAGATCATGTTGACCATCTCAGCAATCACCTTGTTGGCATCAACTATTGGAATGATTTATCGCAAACGAACTACTCATCCGTGGCCGCTGCGCGTCCTGCGGGCAGCTTCATTGGTGTTCACCATGGCCACGGCATTCGTCAACTTCGCTAACCAAGGATTCGGCGCACTCGCGGCTCTTGCTGTCGGCTTGTTCATCTTCGCCGTCATCAACTTTCACGAAGAGCAACGAGCGACCGCGTATCTGGGTACCTCGTCAGCACAGGACGAAACTGCGACGCCGAGTTAATTGCTCGCCGGAAGTGAGATGGCCTCGTCTTGGTCAGAGCCACCAACGCGTTGGGGTGAAACGGTGGCCCGACGATCACGCGAATCAACTTCTGCCAAATGTTCGATCAGCAGTTCGGCGAACCGAGCAGGGTCATGTGAATGGGCGTGGTGTCCGGCGTCGTCGATGACGACGAACCGGCTACCCGGCAACAGCTCGTGGGCATCGCGACCGTGCTGTTGCGGCATGATCGAATCTCGACCACCCCAGATGATCATGACCCGTTCCGGGTCAACTGCCTTGAGCTTGTCTAGCGCTGATACGCGTTGCCCGTCATGCCCGACGACGCTGCGCAAAGTGGAGAGGAACGCATGGGACTGTTGCCGGTCGCCTAGCTGGTTCAACTTGTCGATCACTCGGGGACTGAGTTGGGCAGAACGCCACCCCCACTTATGTAAGCGATCCCCAATTCGGGCAACGGTGCGAACTGTGCCTGGTCGCAAAGTCGAACCCAGCACAATTCCTGCTCCAGGAACAGCGGCCGCTCGAAGCGCGAACGCCACATCGCGACCCAAGCCCCCGCTGGAAACCAACGTCAGCGACGCCACTCGATGCGGATATTGGTAGGCGAATTGCATGCTTACTCCGCCACCAAGCGAATGACCAGCAAGGTGAACGCGTTCGATACCGAGTTGATCGAGGAGATCGCGGATCGTGCTCGCATTAGCTCCCAGGCTGAAGTCACCATTGCCCAAGGCAGACTGCCCATGACCAATCAGATCAACTGCGATTGCCCGTCGACCCCGGTCAGCAACTCGGGCCGGAATGTCGACCCAGGTGTCGGCATGTGAGCCCACCCCGTGAACCAGCACAACCGGCGTGCCATCGCCCGGTGCATCCACATAAGCCACGTTGTGTCCGTGCAATGTGGTGATCGTTCGATCCGGCACCACAAAAGGAATCTCAACCACATGATCGCTGGACTCAGTACGCGCGTTGGGTACGTGGCCAGCCATGACCGTAAGCCTGCTTGTCTACTGCAACAGGGTCTTGCAGTTTGAGAGTGAACCGACTCCCCTTAATTTGTTCTGTAAGAATGAAATATGGCAAAAACCTGGGGAGCTGCGCAGTCATCGGACGCTGGCAGCGGTTCCATCACCGATCTCGGCACATTAGATCTGCCGGAACAGGTGTCAGCGAACCTGGCCGAACAGCTACCCGAGGTGGCCGAACGAACGGTCGCGGCAGTCATTGAAGGTGTTCCTGAATATGCCGAGGCGTTCGCGGAAGGCAAAGTTCGTCGCACAATTGAACGAGCGGTGCAGACAGCACTAGCGGCGTTCTTGCGGCTGGTATCGGTGACCGACTCACACACCTCGTTATCTGACGCAATTGATGCGGCCTACGCCTTGGGTCGAGGAGAAGCTCGATCAGGGCGAACGGTGGATGCCTTGTTGTCGGCGTATCGAATCGGAGCCCGAACCGCCTGGCGTTCGATGTCATCGTCCGCAGTGAAATCCGGTATCTCCGCCGACACTACGGCCGACTTCGCCGAACTCGTCTTCGCTTACATCGACCAGCTATCCGCAGCCAGCATCAACGGTCACAACGATGAACAAGCCACCTCCGGACGAGTTCGTCAGCAATATCTGGAACAACTCAGTCAGGCTCTGCTCACTGGTCAGCCCGTTGACGAACTGTCCGGTCTGGCGGAACGAGCCAACTGGGAATCCCCTCGAACTCTGACCGCGGTCATCCTCCCGGAATCCCGGCGGCGATCGGCCGCCGCATCGCTCGATCCGCGCACGCTCAGCTTGCCCGGTAACGCTGTGGACGGCATTGGGACCGATCACGGAGTTCTGCTGGTTCCCGACAGTGAAAAATCCCGGCCACTGTTGTTGCGCACTCTGACCGGAACCGGTGCGACTGTCGGACCAAGTCGACCGTGGACAGTTGTGCGCTCGTCGTTTCAACGCGCTTGCCATGCCACCGAGCTGCTTCCCGCTCACGGCGACGACGTGTTGGATACCGACCAGCATCTGGTCGAACTCGTGCTCAATGCCGACGCGGATAGCTTGTCGGATCTGCGTCACCAGATCCTCGCCCCACTACGTGATCAACGTCCCGCCAGTGCCGAACGTCTTGAGCAAACTCTTCGCTCCTGGCTGTTGCACCAGGGGCGTCGGGAAGCTGTTGCGGCAGATCTCGTGGTTCACCCGCAAACGGTTCGTTATCGCATGACTCAACTGCGTCAATTATTTGGTGACCAACTGGATGATCCCGGCAGTGTGCTGGCGCTCATCGTCGCGCTTGGACCGACCGCCAACGCCGACCAATAGCGGCAGATAAACCGGCAGACAAACAACGAGGGGTACGACCGCTCGCATGGCAATACCCGGCAATGCCACGCTGAGCCAATGACCACGCCCGCGCTCGGAGAAGATCCGCCGTGGACGCTTGATGACCCTGATACCCCTGAACTCCCACAAGGTCCCGCTCCACTGAGTCGGACCTTTATCTGGACGGGATCAGCAATTGCCGCAGTGGTTGCCCTCATCTTCAGTCTGGGTTTGCCGCTGTTGGCGAACAGTGCGACCCGAACAGTCGTCCCACCGGATGCCATCACGGCGGGTGCTGCCAGCTTGGAACCACAACCCGGATGGACGATCGAATCCTCTGGTGACGAAGGCAGCGTTGCCACCTTGCAGAAAGACGGTGCGGTCCTTTCGCTTCGAACCGTCAGTGTGCAGCGCGGTCAAACACCTAACGCCTTACTGGATCAAGTCGTAGCAGAGACCGGAATGCGGGCCGCCAGCCCGCTCACTACGTTTACTTCGCCTGGTGGCGATCCTGGTGTATTTGTGACGGCAAGTGATGGCAACGAGACCGGAGTCATCGGTGTTGTCGTTTCTCCCCGCCTGCAGACAGCCGCCCAAGTTGTCGGAGTTGCTCCCGCGACCGCACCCAAGCAACTGCTGGATGAGATGGCTCGGATGATCGGATCGGTTCGTGTGATGGCGGAAGCACCATGACCACCGTCCTACCTCCAGCACCGAGTCAACCCGAGCTCGCGCAGCGAGCAAGTCGGTGGCCGGCTGTCGTCGTGTTTGTCCTCGCCTCGATCTATCCCACGACAGTGATGATCAATGTCTTTATCGACTGCTTCTCGAACTTTCCATTGCTTGCTGCGATCTCAGCCGTGTGCTGGATCCTCTATGCGATCCCATTCATCATCTTGTTGCGAATGATCGACTTCTTTGAACGAGAACCCTGGTCGGCTATCGCCTTGGCCATTTTCTGGGGTGCGATTGTCGCGTGCGGGATGTCCATTGTGGGCAACCAACACATCACCGAACTCGTCGTGGTCAACAACGGCACAGCCTTCAGCAACGAGTGGTCATCAGCTATTGGCGGGCCCACCGAAGAGTTGACCAAGGGCGCCGGAATCTTGCTCGTCTTGATGTTGAGCCCACGTCGGCCGAGAACTGCTCTCGACGGGTTCATCATCGGTGCCATCGTTGGCTTGTCATTCCAAATCGTGGAGAACTTCATCTACACGGTGAACAACGCCCAGAACTACGACAGCTCGTCGCTCTACCCGTTGCTGTTGACGTTCTTCTCTCGTGGAGTCATTGGGGGACTGTTCTCGCACGCCGTGTATTCCGGCATTGTCGGATTGGGTTTGGGCTACCTCGTCAGTGCCACTCATCGAACCTGGCCCCGACGAATCGGCGCTGCAGTGTTGGGCCTGGTCGTAGCGTGGGGAATGCATCTGCTGTGGAATACGCCTGATTTCTTCGGTGGACAGTGGGGGCAACTGTTGTCAATGGCGGTCAAAGGGCTGCCGATCTTGGTGCTGTTGTTCTTCCCGCTCCGAGCTGCGCGACGGCGTGACTCTGCCTTCTTCATCCCCTACCTGTTACACGTGGACGATTCGCTCGTGACCAACGGTGAAGCACTCGCGCTCACCAGCCTGCGAGCTCGACGGCGAGCAGTTGAGCTCTACACCGACTCCCGTGGTCGACACCATCGACGCCAGATCCGTCGAATCCAACGTGCACAAGCTGACCTTGCTGTCGCCTTGTCCGCCCGCAACTGGGAGAAAGCCGACGATGCCGTCGGGCGAATCCGCTCGCTGCGCCCGATTCAGGGAATCCCGGTCAGCATCCCGACCGACCTTCCTCGACCTCAGGAACTCATCGACCATCCCGTGGTGCCCACCGAACCTCCTCGTGAGGTCTAGAAACGATCTTGGAGTTCTCGATATACCACCACGAACCATCAGTTACCGTTTTCTGGTGTCTTCCCGCTCCCGTACGACCGGTGTGTTCACCGCTGTCGCTGTTGGCGTGGGGGTATGCGGCGGAATAGGTGTGGTGTGGCTCGCGCAAGACCTGCACGCCAGCGTTGACGGAGATCAGGCACGGCTTGCTGCCGCACAAGTCTCAACGGCGACGCCGGCACCCACTATTGAGCTGAAGTACGCGACTGGGGCGCCCGATGCCGCGCTGCTCACTCCGCATACAGATATTGCGAATATGACTCCCGCCGAGCAACGCATTGCTGCACTGTCGATGTCGCGTACCACCAACAAGAAGTTGGGGAGCAACGTCGCAGTCGAGGTCACCGACGTGGACAGTGGGCGGATCGTGTGGTCTCACAACGGCAAGCGTTTGATGATGCCAGCGTCCAACCTCAAACTGCTGACGGCAGCTCATGCCCTGGACACCATGGGAGTCAAGAAGCGCTTCACTACCCGCGTCGTTCAGGTTGCTCCGGGACACATTGCAATCGTGGGCGCTGGCGACCCTGCACTTGATCAGTTTTCCGTCAAACAGTTGGCGGACCGCGTTGCCAAGCAACTGAAGGCCAAGGGACAGACCGGCAAGACCAAGGTCTCTGTCGATCTCAGTCGCTATCCCACGCCGACCAATGGAAACGGCTGGCCAAAAGCAACAATGCCGTGGACGGCTCGACCCGTTGTTCCGCTTGCCATGACCGGCTACATGGGTAAAGACCCTGCCAAGGACACTGCCAACGTCTTGGCCAAACAACTCAGTGAAGACGGGATTACCGCGTCCTACGGCGGGCGAGTTCGCACGACGGCCAGCAACGCAACTGTCGCCAGCTTCCAAGGTCGGGATCTGCGTTCAGTCGTGAAGTACATGCTGCAGACCAGCGACAACAACACTGCCGAGATGCTCGGACGTGAGTCAGCCATCGCCACCGGGTTCGCCCCAACCTGGGCGGGTGCACAGAAGGCAATCGTTGCCTACATGGATTCGATCGGTCTGGACCATCGCGGACAAACCATCATGGATTCCAGTGGATTGAGTCGCAAGAACCGAGTCTCGTCGGTTCTGCTCAACACCATCCTGCTTATGGCTCATAACAAGGCGGCTCACCCAGAGTTGTCCGTCATCTACACCGATGGACTACCAGTCAGTGGCAAGAGCGGAACTCTGAGTTCAGGGTCGGATCGGTTCGTCACTAAAGACACGAAGTGCGCCGTGGGCAAGGTCCGGGCCAAGACTGGATCGCTGGAAGACGTGATCGGTCTGAGCGGCTACGCACAGGGTGCCGACGGCAAACAGAAGGCGTTCTCCATCTTGGTTAACCAACGACCCAAGAAGTATTGGATCGTGGATGCCCGCCAGCAACTGGATCGGATTGCCGCCACCATCGTCGGCTGCTTCTAGCCATCGAGTTCTCGTCTCGAGTGTCGTTGTGATCACTCGACTGATCCTCAGTTGGGTCCAATGACAACAATCCACCGGTAGGCCACCTTTTCGGACCTACCGATGGATCATCATCTGCTCGGCTCAGATGTTTGTTGCCCCCGTGTCCGTGCTACTCGACAGTGGCTTAGTGAGGTCGTACAGGGTGGTGCCGTCAACCGTCACTTTGGTGAAGTTGGCTTCCACCCACTCGGAGATCTCTGAACTGACTTGGCTTCCGCTGCCCATTGCGCCAAAGCCGTTTGAGTTACCGCCTTGGGCTCCATTGCCGAACGGGTTGGTCCCACCGTTCTGACCGAAACCACCAGGCCCACCCATACCACCGGCGACGAAGTAGTGGATCTTCCCTTCGGACACGTATTGCTTGAACTGTTCCAACGAAGGTGCTGGGTCTGATCCGTTGAATCCACCAATGGACATGACCGGGTGGCCGGAACCCAACTGGTAACCGGAGGCGTTCTGCGATCCCACCGTGGCCAACACCCAGGTGTAGTTACTGGCGTTCTCGCTGATCGTCGCAAGCACCTGGTCACTGGGCGTACTTCCGTTCAACAAACCACCAGCACCGCCGCCCATTCCACCAAAGCTGTTGGAGCTACCTCCTTGACTGCTGCTGCCTTGGCTGCCCATACCGGGTGGAGTGAAACCTTGTCCACCTTGTGAGCCAGTACCGCCTTGGGTTCCATTGCTGAACGGGTTAGTCCCGTTAGTCCCGCCGTTCTGACCGAAACCACCACGCATACCACCAGGCCCACCCATGCCACCGGCAACTTGTGGTCCGGCGGTCACGATCGATCCTTGGTGAGCAGTTGCGGCCGTGTCCACGGCGTAAGCCGTTGCTCCTGCCAATCCGGCAAACAACATTCCGCCGATTGCGGTCATTCCCGCGATTCGCGTATAGCGCGCGCGATCCGCTGCGGAAAGGGACGCGAAAGAAGAGTTCGCCTGCGCAGTCGGGACTGGGTTCGCTGGCAACGGTTGACCGTAAGCATCAAGTACCGGCGGGGGATACATCGCTGCATAGTCGATAGTGGGATCGGCAACTGACTGTTCGCCTGAAGCTCGCAACTTGGCATGTGCAACAACTGCAGCAGCAGCAATCAGTGCCACCATCGCAACCAGTGGCCGTAACCACGGCAGGAAGCTGCCACTGCGACTCAACAGAACAACCGACCACATACCCGTCACAAATACTGTTCCGGCGAGTACTGCATGCGCCCACATCTCTCGGCGCTGCCATAACCAGGTCGTTCCAATACCAACCAACGCACCGATCGCTGGTGCGAGGGCCACGGTGTAGTACTGGTGGAAGATTCCCGACATGAAGCTGAAGATCAGCATCGTGACCAGCAGCCATCCCCCCCAGATGATCATGGCGGCCCGAGTCTTATCCGTGCGCTTGGCGCGGAAGGTCGCAGCAGTCAGCGCAGCCAACAGAATGAGTGCCGCGGGCAACAGCCAAGAGATTTGTCCGCCGATGTCAGTCCCAAACATGCGACCAAGTCCGGTCTGCCCCCACATGGAACCACCACCGGGACCGCCCATGCCCCCGCCGCCCACACTGCCGACTTCGTTTCCGGTAATCCGACCCAGGCCGTTGTAACCGAGGATCAATTCAACGATGGAGTTGTTCTGCGATCCACCGATGTAGGGCCGGGATGAAGCGGGCCATAGTTCCACGACCGCTACCCACCAGAAACTGGAAACAAACACCGCTACTCCAGCCAACACCAGATGAATCAGTCGCCTGCGAAGGGCCGTATCGGCAGCAACCAGATACGCCAACGCAAAGCCAGGCAAGACTAAATACGCCTGCAGCATCTTGGTGAGAAAAGCGAATCCGATAAGCACGCCGGCGAACATCAACCAACGAACTGACACAGCTTCGATTGCCCGCGTGACGGCGTAAGCCGCCGCCACCATCAGCAGCACGAGCAAGGCATCCGGGTTGTTGAATCGGAACATCAACACTGCGACCGGCGTCAATGCCAACACCAGTCCAGCGACGAGACCAGCAACAGCACCGAACCAACGCCGGACTGCAAGGTAGAGCACCCCAACGCTGGCTACTCCGGCCAGTGCTTGTGGCACCAAAATGGACCACGAGTGCACTCCGAACATTCGGGTCGATAACTCCATCAACCACAACGAAGCCGGTGGTTTGTCCACGGTAATGAAGTTGGCGGCATCGGAAGATCCGAAGAACATTGCCTTCCAACTCATGGTTCCTGCTTGCACCGCAGCCGAGTAGAACGAGTTGGCCCAGCCAGATGCACCAAGTCCCCAGATGTACAGCACAGCGGTACCCAGCAATAGCGCTAACAGTGCTGGGCGTACCCAGCGCTGATCCTCGGTGTTGCCACGGAGGAACCGCTGCCAGGCTGAATCCGATGGAATATCGGCCTGTGGTTCAGCCGACGACGCGGTGATCTGCTCAGTAGTGATGGGTACGGTGATCGTGCGTTCAACGAGTGGGACAGTCATGACTGTGATCCCCCTTCAACAGGCTCGGCTGGTGTGAATGGTTGGTAGTGAGTGGGATCGGACGCGACCGTCATGGACTCATGAGAACGTCGCCACGGGAATACCCATGACCGCATTCCAAGGAAGCGAATAACCGTTGCCGCCAGGTTTGCAACGACTAAGACGGTCAACTGAACAGCCGTAGATGCAGTCGGTGCCACGGTGTGAAGAATCGCGAGTGACGCACTGGTGATGGCGACGCCGATTCCAAAGATGATCAAGCCTTTGACGTAGTGGCGACCTCGATCGTGCGGGCCACTGATACCAAAAGTAAAACGGCGGTTCGCGGCCGTATTTGCCACAGCAGTCAGTACCAGTGCAAACAAGTTGGCCGCCTGCGCTCCCATGGCAGTTCGAGCCGCAAGGAACAGCAGCGAGTATGCGACGGTGCTGAAGATTCCCACCACGACGAAGCGGCCGAGTTGATTCGGCAACTGTTCCGGCAGCGTGGCCGCTAGTTCAGGATTAGCGCTGGGGGTGATCGGTTTACCGGACCATCCAGCCACCATCATCCGTCGTATCCCCCGCAGATCCGCCAGTGCAGTCGCCATGATGTCTACGCGCGAGACAGGATCATCGACCCAATCGACTGATACTGCCTGAATCCGCAAACCCATCCGTTGGGCAAGGATGAGCAGTTCAGTATCGAAGAACCACTCCCCGTCAGTCGTCATCGGAAGTAGTTGTTGCGCCCGATCAGCCCGCATCGCCTTGAAGCCACATTGCGCGTCGGAGAACTTGGCTCCCAACGTCGTACGTAACAACAGGTTGTAGCTACGCGAAATGAACTCGCGTTTAGACCCGCGCGTCACTCGAGAACCACGAGTCAGTCGCGAGCCAATTGCAATATCGCTGTGACCGCTCACCAGTGGCGCGACGAGTGGAAGCAGCGCAGCAAGGTCAGTCGATAAATCAACGTCCATGTAGGCCACAACGGATGCAGTCGACGTGAGCCAGGCTTGTCGTAGTGCCCGCCCTCGGCCCTTCTCATCAAGGTGATGTACGACGATGCCGTCATAACAGGCAGCCAGATCACGTGCGACCTTCAGAGTGTCGTCAGTACTGGCGTTATCGACAATCGTGATTCGAGCTATGAAAGGGAAATCGTCTCGATTGACATGGGCATGCAGCTTGGCAATGCAGGCCGGCAGGCTGACTTGTTCGTTATAAACCGGGACCACAATGTCGACATCAAGCTGAGACGTCAGTGCAGTAACTGCGGGCGAGCCCACTTCGAGAAGCGGTGGCGGCTGAAGAATCTGCCGCTGCTTTGTGTCCATG
>JBDHZU010000050.1:0-12692 GCA_039812085.1 Candidatus Nanopelagicales bacterium
ACTCGCTGCCGTTACAGGAGCTGCAGGATTCGCTGCGGCAGCCGTCGGAGCTGTCATTGCGGCAGCCGCAGTTGCAGCACCAGCCACTGCTGGCATAAGCGGCCAGCCACGTCGGTTGAAGCGCACTGATTCTGGAGACAGTGCCTGCGGTGCAGACATCACTGACCGGGTGAGCTCACGCAACGCAGGCGGAGCAACGGTCAACGCGAAGGAACTGGCAGAGAGCGCATCACGGGCTGCTCGCTTAGTTGCCCTGCCAGACACACCCGTGGAAACCAATGCCTGTTCGACCATGCGCTCTAATCGGGTAGCAGAATCCACGAACGTGGTCTTCGCGGTCACCAAATGCAACCCCAGAACGCGTGAGCACTGTTCAATCGTCAACCCATGCCGTTTGACCAGTTCGATGACTTCCCGGTCAGCAGTCGTCAAGCTAGCCAGCGCTTGGCGCACAGCCATCGTGTCCCGGTCGATGTCGTCCGGATTGGCTGAGGTGGGGACGGTTGTCGCCGCGAGCAGCGGATCGTTACCTGAGCGCGCATCTGAATAATCGGCACGCAGGAGGCATTCACGACGAGTCAGTCCGTACAGCCACGGGCGCAGTTGCTGAACATCGGGCAGACGAGAGATTTGGTCACGGGCATCCAGCAATGCGAATGCCACTGCTTCGCTGGCTTGCGAATCGTCTGACGTGAGGACGCGCGCATAGCTAAAGAGCCGATCAGCGTAGGTGTCATACAGGCGGGGCAAAGCGTTGGCTTGCCCGCTCGCCAACGCGCGCGCAAGCGCACTGTCACCGGGGTCAGTGACGTGCAGGAGTCCATCGAGCGCACCACTCATAGCGGAACGGTTGCACCCACCTGCACTGCGGCGTGCCTCACCACGGTCGGGCCTACTCCAAATGAGTGACGTGATCTCAGAATCAGTCGGTTGACTCGGCGGATCTCATCCACCCGGCTCAGTCCAGATCAAGACGAGGTAAGACACTCACCGACAACTCTGCGCACAGGGAACCTTCCCGGATTGGGTTCTCAGGGACTTGCTCGGCGCAGCTCTCGACAGTCGGCGGGACGGCTGCCAAGGATGGAACTCAGCTTTTCGCTGAGCCACTGCGCCGAGCTTCTCTGTTCCTCAACCGCGTTACCAGCGCATCTGGGCTTGCTCGGCGAAACCTGGCAGTCCGTCAATGTCAATCGATTCACCTGCGTCAGTCACCACACGACCTGACCAATGACCGAAGCACTGGTGTGTCTCGGTATACAGCGCAATCGCTTGAGTGCGATCTGCTCGTTCATAACGAGGAATGAACTCCACATCGACTCGGTCGGTGTTCGCAGTGACGACCCGCCAGGGCGCGTACCAGTCGTTTGTGTCGTATTCCCAGGTCAACTCTTCACCCAGCTTGTGCAGACGCCCGTCGATGCAGAGTGCGTTCTCGGTCATGCCAGTGCCAACCGTCCACTTGCCGCCAAATTGCAGACCGACCACGGTGTCGCCGCTACGCCCAGACCCGCTTCCCCAGTTCCACAACGTGGAGTACGGCCACTTGCCTCGACCTCGATCAAGGGTTGCCCAGGCATCGTTGAGTTCGACCCGTTCACCGTCGATGTAGGCGTAGCCCGTCACGGGCAGGGTGTTGTCTTTGACCGTGTACTGGAATCGTTTGTCGCTCCATGGGATTACCACCCCCAGGCTTTCGTGCCCTGCCGGACGAGTGATCTGGGCATGGAGTTCCACGCGATCAGTCAACGACGTAATGGTGATGATCTCGCTGCCGTCCTCGCCAGGTTGAGCATCGACCCTGACCGACAGCTTCGAACTGGACTGGGCCACAGTGTCGGCACCTAATCCCGGTTCAGTACTGAAGCTTGGAGTCTTGGCTAGCGGAGTAATCACCGTCTGTTCAATCTGCGTCGAGTAGTCGGTGACATACAAAGAGCTCAAGCCGAGATAGTCGATGTTGCTGGCCGTCAATCCAAAGAAGTGAGTTGGCGTTTGAATTGCCCAGTACTCCCAACGCTTACGTCGTCCCCACCCGCTGATGGATGTTCGATGTAAGGGATGCCGAGTCCAACCGACTGCTGCTCGATTGAGTCGACCGTCAATACTCAGGTCAATCGGCTCAACGATTTCTGGTTCAACAGTCAGTTCCACAGACACTGGACCACCGTAGCGATTTGGACTCAACCGGCCAATCCGTCGAGGATGAGCAGGATGCCCACGACGGCAAACAACACGGCCGAGCCGATTCGGATGACTTCGGCCGGCAGTCGGTGACCCAACAGGTTTCCAATCGCAATCGCGATTCCGGCAGCAAGCACCATGGCAACTGTGGACCCAAGCCACGTCATGAATCCGGCATGGGTGGTGGCCAAGGTGACGGTGGCGAGCATGGACTTATCGCCAGCCTCAGCCAGGAAGTAACCGCCCATCACAGTGCCGACTTCTTTGCGGGACGACCACACCAGCGACTTTGCCCCCTCAGGTTTCGCCTTGGTCTCGTTGGCGGTTTTAGTGACCACCGAACGGTCACGCATCAGCGCCCAGATCGCGAACCCGATGAAGATGACTCCCGCGCAGATATTCACCAGGTCGGTCGGGAAACTCTCACCGATCCATTCCCCGATGACCACGCCGATGTAGTGCAGGAAGCCAGCAACCACAGCGACTCCGACCAACACCACCGGCCAGCGGTAGCGAGTCGCAAACGTCATTGCGATGAGTTGACTCTTGTCCCCGATCTCTGCCAGGAAGACGACCGCGAGGGAAACCCAGAAAGCTTCCATCTCACCGCCTCGCCATAGGAAAGGTCACACAGTACGCCCAACGGCACGACAGCTACGCGATCAGGCTGAAGAGTCCTTCGTCTTCTTGTGCGTTGTGCAGCTTAAGTACGCCGTACAGCGAGTACAGAGTTCGTCGCGCATCAGTGATGGAGTCCTCGACCAGGATCGGATCGTCCAAGACGGCCTCATCAGCCGTTCGTCGCAATCGCTGAATGTGGTGCTCGATTTCGGCATGAGTTCGACTCATCGCACCGACCGGATCCAGACCACCCAGCACTTGGGCCATCACGGGCAGGAGTTCTTTCTCTTCCTGCAATTCGTGTGGCAGTAGCTGGTTTTCCAGTGGGACCAGGATCTGCCGCAGCGGGACAAGGGGGTCGCTCGGATCGACTGGTGGTTGACCCAGCAGGTCAGCGGTACGGCGGATGTCGTCAACGATCGGACGGATCGATTCGTGGTCAGCCGCGATTTGTTTGAGCAACGCCATGTCTTGCTTGGGGATCGCCTTGGTCTGTTCTGGCGTGAACAGCCCCACCCGTAACGCATTGCCAATGGCGAGGATGTCGATGATTTCCTGACACAGGGCACCGACTGCCGGAGGCAGGAATCCCAGCGCCGCAGCCACCATCGCAATAGCTGACAGACCCATGCCAATCCAGGCACTCTGTGCAGCAATTCGTCGTGCTCGTTTAGCGATGACGATGGCGTCGCCGAGCCGGTCGATGCGATCCATCGTGAGCACCACACCAGCAACCTCAGAGGAAGCCGTTGCGCCACGACCCGCCATCGCAACACCGACATCCGCTGCGGCCAACGCAGGGGCGTCGTTGATTCCGTCGCCCACCATGATCACCGGTCCATGTGAGCGTTCAGCGGTCACCACGGCAACCTTGTCCGCCGGGAGTTGCTCCGCGCGCACATCATCGACACCGGCAAGTCGGGCAACAGACTCGGCAAGATCAGTTCGGTCCCCCGTCACGAGCACCGTTCGATTCAGACCCTTGGTTCGCAGGGATCGAATCATTCGGGGTGAGTCGGGGCGCAGAGTGTCCACGAAGAGCAAGGCACCGGCAGGTTGATCGTCCAGCGCGACGAAGGTGATGACGCAGCCTTCCAGGTCAGCTTCTCGACGCGCCAGTCTCGCCCAGGCGGGATCTTGTCCGCCAAGAATCCAACTGGCTTTGCCAATCGAGACCGGTCGTCCATCCACAATTCCGCGAATGCCGTTGCCATGAGCCTCTTGAACGTCTTGCGGCATCTGCAGACCAATGCCCCGGTCATGCGCAGTGCGCACGATGGCGCTGGCCAAGATGTGCGGTGAAGCTTGATCGAGGCTGCCTGCGTAGCGCAGCAGTTCAGCACTATCGATTCCGGGAGCGGTGTGGATGGCTTCTACATCTGGTCGCCCTTGGGTGAGGGTTCCCGTCTTGTCAAACAGCAGAACTTTGCCTTCTGCCAGTCGTTCCAGCACTGCGCCACCCTTGACGACGACACCGCGCTTAGCCGCCTGTGAGACACCGGAAACGACAGCAATCGGGACCGCCAACAGCAATGGGCATGGGGTGGCGACGACAAGTACCGCGACCATCCGTACGGGATCACCACTGATCGCCCAGGCCAGTCCACCCAGAATCAACGTCAGTGGGATGAACCACCAGGCGATGCGATCAGCGAACCGGACGTAGGGAGCAGAATCAGCCGCCGCCGACTTGACCAACCGGACCACGTCAGCGAAGGACGATTCCGCTGCAGTAGCGGCAGCCACAAGTTGGACGGGCGATCCGGAGTTGATGACACCACTGCGAACCAGGTCACCAACTTGTCGATCGACCGGGCGCGATTCACCAGTCAGTGCGGCTTCGTCGAAAGTTCCCGCTACCAGCAGGTGCCCATCGACAGGCACGATCTCCCCGACTGCAACGTGTAGCCAGTCACCAATGTTGACCTCATCCACGGGCACGGTGTTGAACCCGGTTTCGGTGACCTGATGCGCGACCTTAGGCGTGCGGGCGACGAGCATGCCGAGTTCACGGTGCGCGGACTTCTCTGCCCACTGCTCAAGCACAGCCCCGGTACCGAGCATGACGGCGACCAGGGCCGCGGCAAGGTACTCCTTGGTCACGAGCGCACCGGCGACGGCGAGCAGAGCGAGGATGTCGACGCCAGCGGTGCGGCGCATCAGACCTTCCACCACGGACGCAATAGAGAACATCAATCCGATGACACCGGCGACGATCCAGCTCGCATCGCGAACAGTGGGCTGACCAAGAATCGCAGCGGCGATACCTGCAAACAACAAGATCCCACTGGATATCAGGCACACCCAGCCAGCGTTGTCCCAAAGCCGCCGCACCCGTTTATTCTCCGATGCTTTGAGTTTTCACTCAAGGCGCGCAGACAACCACGTGACACCCGTCTCATCTATTTGTCGGCAAAGATCAAGATTTCTGGGCCGACCAATACACGCCGGCAGCATGCTCATGATCGTTCTCAAGCCACAGTTACCCTCGTTGAGTGAGCAATCTGTCCCACTTCCGCTTGGGTCGTACCGCTACTCATCATGATTTCGATGAGGATGTGCGGTCACAGTGGCAGGAGCTCACTGATCGCTACTGGTCGCTTCGACGTGAAATCGAAGTGGCAGCTCGTCCACCAGAGCATGACCGGATGGTGATGCGTCGACAGTTGAACGAACTGTCTAGCCGTTGGATCGACTTCGACTCGACGTATCCGCAGACTCGTGACTTCACCTACGTCTGGCGGATGAACGATCGGCTGAAGAAACTGTCGTTCGCACTGGCGTCGCCGTCCAAACGACTGCTCATCCGAACGGTTGGCCTGGTCATGATGATCGCCTGCCTGGGCTTCCTGATTTGGTACGCCTCGGCAGGTTGGCATTGGTACCAGCCAGTCGTCGAGCAATCTGCCACCGGCATTAACGCTGCGGTCTCACTGCTGGCGTGGGTGGTGCCCGGGTTGACCGTCTGGATCGGCTGTCGAACCGGGTTGAGCCTGATGGTGTACGGCAAGCCGTGGGTGAACGAGTCGGTCTGGACCCGGGACTTCTGACCGGGAACCAGCCGAGTTACTTCGGCAGTCCTGGTCGCTGCGCGGTGTAGATCAACGAGAAGAACCCAGCCAGGAGCCGATTGCGCAGATCCGTCGGCAGCGCTTCAAGCAATGCCTGGACGGTTGCCGCCTCTTCAGGCAGTCCGATGTCGCCCTCATCTGCTCCGCCAAGACCAGCGAGCGTCAACAGCCCGGCAACAGTCGCATCATCGAGCGTGGCCACGTCGATGCTCTCGGCAGCGGCGATCAGTTGCGGATCAGGTTCTGCCCACGGTTCACCTGCGGCTGCTTCTACCGATTCACGTAGTGCTTCAACGAATTCGTGAGCCGTCGGCAGACTCGCGGCTTGCACGGTGAAGTGGATCGTGCGCGGCAGACCATCGGCAGCCGGTTGGGCTTGCACGAACCAATTGCGCTTACCCATCTCATCCGCGACGCGGAACGGGTCCACCGCATCGTCGGACTCGTCACCGGCAACAGCGATCAGAGTCGCGTTGGGTTTACCCAACATCCGAATCCCTGGGATGCCGGTAACTCCGTCGGCAATGATCTGGGTCGCCTCACCTGCATCACTAGCCAGCTTCACAAACCCTTCATCACCGACCTTCGCCAGCACGGTCCACGCCGCTGCCATAGGTCCAGCGGACTTGGTGCTCTGCGAGGTCATGTTCACCACCGGATAACCGGGCCAACCGGAGTAGGTGAACGTGACCGCACCTCGACGAGCGGCTGTGTCGAACAACAGCAGCGAGGTGCCCTTGGGCGCGTAGGCGTACTTGTGCAGATCCACCGAGATTGAGGTGACACCTGGTACCGACAGGTCAAAGGGTTCGATGTCGTGCCCGGCACGTTTCAGATACGGCAACGTCCATCCGCCGATGCACGCATCGGAATGGCACGGGACTCCGGCCGCTTGGGCGATAGCTGCGACCTCAACAATCGGGTCCATCACGCCGTAGGGATAGGCCGGTGAGGACACCACGACCAACGCCGCACGTTCGCCCGCCCGCTCGAGAGCTTGCGAGATCGCATCCGGTGATACCCGGAACTCATCAGTGTCGATCGGCACCAGATCAACGTCGAATCCGAAGTAGGCCGCACCTTTGATGAATGCGGGATGCACGGTGACGGGTGCGATCAGGATTGGCTTGTCGGTGGTCTCACCCACCTTTGCCCGCCACACTTCACGGGCAGCCTTCACTGCCAGCATGCAGGACTCGGTCCCGCCGCTGGTGACGAGTCCGGCCGATTGTTCGTCACCACCGAGCAAGTCCAGTCCCCACCCGACCAAGTCGTTTTCCAGTCGAGCCACCGATGGAAACACCGTCGGGTCCAGGCAGTTGACCCCAGCGAATGTGGCCAGTGCTGTCTCAGCGATTTCTTCCAAACCTGCTAAACCGGAGTCATAGACGTAGGCCAGCACTCGCCCACCGGTGGTGGGGGCATCGTCGGATCGCAGTTCCTCCAGTGACGAGAGAATTTCCTCGTTCGACAGTCCATTGGTGGGCAGGGTCATGCGGGTGCACCTTCTTGTTCAGTTGTGGCTGCTTCGATCTCGGCCATACGTTCAGGGGTCAGGTCGTACTTGAGCACAAACGGAAGACTGATCATTGCCAGCACTGCCGGAAGCACCGAGAAAATGAGCACTGTTCCGGTGATCGCCGATGCAGGCTGCGCGACTGCTTCGTCAGCCTTGGACGATACGAACCCCGTCACTGCAAGCAGGGCCAGCACAATCGCCGGTCCGATCGCGAAACCGGTCGTCTCACCAGCGGTCCAGAATCCGGTATGAGCACCTGCCCGACCAGGCCCAGAGTGCACCGCATCGGCAGCGATGGTGTCCGGCAACATCGACAGCGGGAACATCTGCATTCCCGCGTAGGCGATACCCACAAATGCCACGAGCAGCAGCACCCCAACATCTGGCAACACCCGACCGAATGCCAATAGCAAGGAGCCGACGATGAAGATGATCGACGCATAGAGGAAGCCGCGCTTCTTACCGACCTTGTGCGAGACCTTCGCCCACATCGGCATAAACAACAGACCAGGCAATACGAGTGCGAGGAACAACTCGATGAACATCTTCGGGTTCCCCAGTACGTAGGTGGCGTAGTACTGCGCACCGGCCAGCATCGCGCTGGTAGCCAACGCTTGCAGAAAGAACGCGGCAAGCAGGATTCGGAATGATCGGTTCTTGCGAACGACAGCGAACTGTTCGCGGAAGGTGCTCTCGGTTTCTGCGACGTGCAGCGTCTTCGCTTTACGGATTCCCCACCAGCAGCCGATCATGCCGACCGCAATCAGCGTTGCCACAAAGATCGCCATGATCAGGTAACCCTTGTGAGCACCGCCGAAGGCATCGCGAACCGCTGGTGCACCCGCACCAAAGATGAGAATCGCGACGGTGAGGAACGCCACGCGATACGCCATGATCGACGTTCGTTCCTTGCTGGAGTCAGTGATCTCTGCCGGGATTGCAATGTAGGGGACTTGGAAGATTGCGAAGGCTGAGGCTGCGAGCAAGAACGCGACGAATACCCACGCTGCGGCAACGCCGGATGATGCGCTGGCAGGCACAGCGAACATGAGGATGAAGAAGATCGGCAGGAGCAGTCCACCTGCGAGCAGGAATGGTCGTCGGGTTCCAGACTTACGTGCTGCTTTGTCTGACCAGTTACCCACGATGGGCAAGAAGATGACGTCCCATAGCTTCGGGAACAACACCACCAGCGCGGCCAGACTTGCGGTCACGCCCAGGGAGTTCGTGAGGTAGAACGCGAGCAGCAGACCGGGCACAGTCGCGAATCCGCCAGTGCCAACGGAACCGAGTGCGTAGCCAAAGTAGATACCGCGACTCAACCGTGGTTGGGCACCAGCAGAGTCGGTGGGATTGGTGGTCACGCGCTCACGCTATCCAGGTCAGTACCCCGTTTTCTCCCGGCGAATCCTCAGCAGGTCGAGACGGGTGATCCACACCAGAGGTAAGCCTCGCCGGCACTGATAGTGCGCGGACGCCATCGGGCGAGCAAACTAGTCCTGACCAGACTTCTCAGATCGGACCGGAAAACGACGATGGCAACGGTATTGCTCGTTCATCACACGGTGTCGTTGAGCACTGAGGCCTTGCTGGATGCTGCCCTTGCAGGGTTAGCCGAGCCGGAACTTACTGAGGTCGAGGTAGTCGCTAAGTCCGCGCTGTCTGCCACGGTCAGCGACGTACTGGCCGCTGACGCCTATGTGCTGGGCACTCCGGCAAACATCGGCTACATGTCCGGTGCGATGAAGTACTTCTTCGACCAGATCTACTACCCCACTCGAAATGAGACAGCGGGCCGCGGTTACGGCGTATACGTGCACGGCAATGACGACTGCACCGGAGCAGTCAACGCCATCACGAAGATCGCCAAGGGAGTCGGCTGGACACCGGTATTCGATCCGATCGCGGTCACGGGAGAACCCACCAAAGCCGACCTGGAACGGTGTCACGAGATGGCGGCAACCGTTGCTTCCACCCTTATCGCTTAACGAGCTGATCGCAGACATGCCACTGGGGTGCCAGTCCATTGACCGACACCCCAGAAGCACCCTATTTACGAGCAGTACGCCAACAACGACTCAGGCAATCCGGCACTGGCCGTTCCACAGACCTGATCCTTGGTGATCACGTTCCACGAACTGCCCGACGACTTCAAGAAGTACGTCGTTGGTCCGGGATTCACTCGCGCAGCAGCCCATTGGGTTCCGGCGACGTTGGCACAGTGGTAGCGCACCATCGTTGCCCCACTCGGCAATGCGCCGAGGATGGAACTTGCTGTGCAACTGACACCACTACTGGTCGGAGACGTTGTTGGGGAGGAACCAGGGCAGAACGACAGCAGCGCGTCCGGTAGACCCGCACTGGCCGTTCCGCAGATCGAATCAGAGGTCGACACGCTCCACTGATCTCCGGTCATTTCCAGGAAGTAGACGGTCGGCCCTGGGCTAATTTCTGCGGCTGCCCATTGGGTGCCAGAAACATCCGCGCAGTGGTAGCGAACCATCGTGGAACCACTGGGTAGAGCGTTAAGGATTGACTCTTCTGTGCAGGATGCCGCGTTATTGGTCGGCGATGAGGTTGCCGATGTTGCCGCGGTCGTGGGGCTTTCAGTCGGTGATGAATTGTTGTTCGACGAACAACCAGCGAGGGCGAGAATGCCCATTGCCGATGCAGCAGCGAATACTCCTGCTCGACGGGCGATAGATAACGTCACGGTCAGACCTCCGATGCGTATGTCAACCTCGCCAGTGAAGCACCGGCAGGAGTTCACAAGCATGTCCGACGCGATAAGCACCACCAATCAGCGGCAGCCGTTCGCTCAGTTGGAGGACGACAGTTCGTTAGTCGACGGCATCGCGGATGATCGGACAGGTCATGCAATGTCCGCCTCCGCGTCCGCGACCCAATTCCGCACCCACAATAGGAATGACTTCGATTCCTGCTTTGCGGAGCCGATCGTTGGTCTTCACGTTGCGGTCGTAGGCGATGACAACTCCCGGCGACAGTGCGACCAGATTCGCACCGCTATCCCATTGGGTTCGTTCACGCACGTCAGCGTTACCGCTGGTTTCTACGACGCGCAGTTCTTTCAAACCCAGTGCCCCAGCAACGGTGTCGATGAACGTTCCGGAGTCTTTGCGTAGTTCCACTCCCCCGTTGTCGGCTGGGTAGTAGGAGAACGCGCTGATTCCATCCACGATGTCGGGATAGGTCAACGCCACATCGCGGTCGGCAAAAGTGAAGACCGTATCTAGGTGCATGGCAGCCCGCAGTTTGGGCATTGCCGCAACGATGACTCGGTCGGCAGCGCCTTTATCGAACAGCGCCTGAGCGACTTGACTGATTCCTTGACGCGAACTGCGCTCACCCATCCCGATGAGCACCGTGCGGTTGCCGATGGGCATGACGTCGCCGCCCTCGATGCTGGCCATTCCCCAAGACTTGGTCGGGTCTCCCCACCATTCGGTGACCCGTCCCGCAAAGTCCGGATGGAAGCGGTAGATCGCGGTGGCGAGGATGGTTTCTTCGTGTCGAGCTGGCCAATAGAGCGGGTTGAGGGTGACGCCGCCATAGATCCAGCAGGTGGTGTCACGGGTGTAGATCGTGTTGGGAAGTGGCGGCAGGAGGTACTCATTCACCCCAGCGGCGTCGCGCACCAAACGCAACATGTCTCCGCCGAATTTTTCCGGGAACTCATCAGTAGACAAGCCACCGAGCAGAGTTGCCGCAAGCTCAGTTGGCGACAGTTCCTCTAGGTAGGAACGAACCTCGTCAACGAGACCCACCCCTACCGCATTGGGGACGACTTGATGATCCAGAATCCACGCACGCGCTTGCGGGATTGCCACCGTGTCTGCGAGCAAGTCGTGCATCTCCACGACATCCACACCACGTTCGACCATCTTGTTCACGAAGTCTTGGTGGTCGCGTTTTGCGTTGTCGACCCACATCACATCGTCGAACAGCAGATCGTCACAGTTGGTGGGAGTGAGTCGGTCATGGGCGCGACCAGGCGCACACACCATGACCTTGCGTAGTTGTCCTACCTCTGAGTGGACCCCAAGCTCCATCGCACGCGTCCCTTCGCTGAGCGTGAGCGAAAGCCTAGGGCGAATCACGGGTGGAGTTCGGGCTGAATGATCGCGCGCGACTCCGTTTGAGTTGCCGAGATCAGACCTCGGCGGCGCAGTTGCTGCAGGTGCCGAATAGTTCGACGACGTGGGTCACGTTGGTGAAGCCGTGGTCACTGGCGGACTTACTGGCCCAGCGTTCGACGGACGGTCCTTCGATTTCGATGGCAAGTCCGCAGGTACGGCAGGTGAGGTGATGATGGTGAACCGCCCGACACTTCCGGTAGAGCGTTTCTCCCGAGTCGATCCGGATTTGGTCGACTTCCCCGGCTTCCACCATTGCTTGCAAAGTGCGGTAGACGGTGGTCAACCCAACCTTGTCTTTGGTGGGGGCCAACATGTCGTACACCTGCTGGGCGCTGACAAATGCGTCCGACTGTTCCAAGCAGTCCCGCAAGGCGCGGCGCTGGCGCGTGCCTCGGCGACCCTCTTCGGTGAAAGCCACCTTGGGTGATGTGACGGACATGACGAACATCCTACAACTTCATGTGATTCACCTCATTTGACAATGGAAACCATTTTCATTTAGCCTCTTCGAGTTCGCATCGCCATCGGAGGAAAATCGTGTTGAAGAAGACCGTTGCAGTCGGCATTGCCTCACTCGTCACCATTGCCATTGCAGGGTGCTCCTCCGGTTCTGGAAACGACGCCAGCCCAAGCTCATCTGCCCCTGCCTGCCCCACCCAGGCAATCGACGTAACGGTCAGCGTCAACCAGTGGGGAAACATCGCCCAGCAACTGGGCGGCCAATGCGCAACGGTCACCACGATCGTGTCGGGCTCCAGCGGCGATCCGCATGACTACGAACCAACCACCGGAGACATCGCAAAGTTCAGCAACGCGAAACTCGTCGTCGTCAATGGAATGGGCTACGACGACTGGGCGAGCAAGGCCGTGGCAAGCGAGAACAGCAGTGTTCCCGTGGTCAGTGCCGCGACGGTCAACCACGTCGCTTCCGGATCGAACCCCCACCTTTGGTACAACCCGACGTACGTGGTGGCAACTGCAGAGGCCGTTACCGAACAGTTGAAGCAGATCCTGCCGGCCGCAGCCAGTTACTTCGACCAGCAAGCCGCGACTTTCACAGCCGCTCTGGGGCCTTACTTGAACAAGATCGACGCGATCAAAAAGCAGGCGGGCGGCAAGACGTATGGCGCGACCGAGAGC
>JBDHZU010000051.1:0-12657 GCA_039812085.1 Candidatus Nanopelagicales bacterium
GACCGCCAAGCTGGCAGCAGCGCGAGCAACATTGCGTCACGACATTGGGGTGGCTCGCACCGCCTATGTGAAGGCAGTGAATGCAGCAGAAAAGTCATTCAATGCGGCAACGAAGCCTGATCGCCGCGCATTGAAGTTGGCACTTGCCGCAGCGACCACCCGCGATGCGCGTATTGCTGCTTGGAAGGCATACCGGACTGCGGTAGCGGCTGACCTCGCGACGTTGAAGAGCGCTGTCAAGACTGCCCGCACTGCATACAACACGGCAGCATCGACTGCCTGGAAGAACTACAAGGCAGCCGTGGCGGCAGCATCGAGCAAAGCTTGACCTGCTCGCCTCGTACTAGTCGATGGCCTTCACCGTGATGATCGGTGGAGGCCATCGCTTTTGTGCAGATGAATATTGACGCGCCCGCCCAACCACGTCATGTGCTGTGGTGAGGCGGGTTAGGGTTCTGTCCACCTGCATTGAACAGACGATGTGCCGGGCCATGAAGGGGACTGACGTGATCCTGTCGGATGGAACAATCCGCAAGCTGATTGCCAACGGCGATTTGGTCATCGACCCCATCACGCCTGAACAGATTCAACCGGCCAGCGTGGATGTCCGTTTGGACAAAGAGTTCCTGGTTTTCCGCAACCACACGTCAGAGGTCATTGACCCGTTCAACAAGCGCGAAGACCTGATGGAGAAGGTGACCGTCGACGACGGCGACGCATTCGTGCTGCATCCCGGTGAGTTCGTGCTCGGGTCAACCCTTGAGGTAGTGGGACTGCCGGATGACCTTGTCGCTCGGGTAGAAGGAAAATCCAGCCTTGGTCGGTTGGGGCTGCTCATCCATGCGACTGCAGGATTCGTCGATCCGATGTTCAAGGGTCAAGTCACTCTGGAACTGTCTAACGTCGCCACGTTGCCGATCAAGCTCTGGCCTGGCATGCGGATCGGTCAGTTCAGCTTCCACAAGATCGATGCATCCGTGGAACGCGGTTACGGGCATCCAGAACTCGGTTCCAAGTACCAGAACCAGGCTGGCCCAGTGGCATCGCAGTACCAGAAGAATCCACGCTGACTGCCTTGCGCTGAGTCGTTAGCGCATTCACACCAACGGGCAGGGCAGTCGTACTTTCTGAACTCTGAATGCTGGTTACTCAGTGGGTTATGCGGGCTTGATGGCCAGCCGCCGACCCACGGAGTTGCTACTCCTTAACGGAGTTGAGCAGCAGGCTCGCAACGTCCAAGACCTCGACGCTCTCGTCTGCGGTGCCTTCCTGCTTGCGGACCGTGGTTCCGTCGGTCAGCATCACGTTGCAGAACGGGCACCCCACGGCGATCTTGGTGGCACCCGTACCGAGCGCCTCGTCCGACCGGTTGACGTTGATCCGAGATCCCAGCGTTTCTTCCATCCACATGCGAGCACCGCCGGCGCCGCAGCAGAAGGACTTGTCGCCGGAACGCTCCATCTCCACCAGCTTCACGCCGGGCACGCTGGCCACGAGTTCGCGCGGTGGGATGTAGACGTTGTTGTGACGACCCAGGTAGCACGGATCGTGGTAGGTGACCTTCTCGTCGATCGGCTTCAACGGCGTGATCTTGCCGTCGGCCTGAAGCTGGGCGAGCAACTGCGTGTGGTGAACCACGTCGTAGTTTCCACCCAGCTCGGGGTATTCACGACCAATCGTGTTCAAGCAGTGCGGGCAGGTGACGACGATCTTCTTGGCCTTGATCTCGTTGAGCACCTCAACGTTCTGCATGGCCTGCATTTGGTAGACGAACTCGTTGCCTGCTCGACGCACCGAGTCTCCGGTGCAGGTCTCACCTTCACCGAGCACCATGAAGTCAACCCCGGCAATGTGCAGCAGTTCGGCCACGGCCTTGGTGGTTCGTTTGGCGCGATCTTCGAAGGCGCCAGCGCAACCGACCCAGAACAGGTACTCGACGTCGTCCGGAATCTCGTCTTCGCCGTCCATGCCGAACACGCGAACGTCGAAGTCGACTTCTTCGATCCAGGCGTTACGCATTGACGGGCTCATGCCCCACGGGTTGCCCTTCTGCTCAACGTTCTTGAACAGACCGTTGAGTTCAGCCGGGAAGTCGGACTCGATCATCACCATGTTGCGGCGTAGATCCACGAAGTGATCGATGTGCTCGATGTCTACTGGGCACTGATTGACGCAGGCGCCGCACATGGTGCACGACCACAGCGAATCCTCGTCAATGACCGGACCTTCAGTGGAGCGGTGCCCATCGGCGGTGTAGCCGTCGGTGTCGCGATGCGGATCCATATCGCGCGAACCCACCATGGGCCGTTCGACCAGCGCGCGCATCTCTGGCCCGAGCTTGTCCAACAGTTCTTCGTTGTGCTCGCCCATCTCGTCGCGCTTGCCAGCACCAGCGGTCGCGAGTACGTAGGGCGCGGTGTTGAACAGCTGATCGCGAATGTCCATCACCATCAACTTGGGGCTCAGCGGCTTCTCGGTGTTCCACGCTGGGCACTGCGACTGACAACGACCACACTCGGTGCAACTCGTGACATCCAGCAGGTCTTTCCAAGTGAAGTCGTCCACTCGACCCACGCCAAAGACTGCATCGTCGGCAGGATCCTCGAAGTCGATCTTTTCGCCATTGGAGTACATCGGCAGCAGCGGTCCGAGTGCATTCGGGCGACGACTGAACATGATGTTGATCGGGGCAACAAAGATGTGCAGGTGCTTGCTGTACAGCACGATGATCAAGAAGCCCAAGATGACTGAGCAGTGCAGCCAGATACCGATCGTCTCGACCCATTCCAGGGTGCTGTGAGACAGCCCGCTCATCAGGTTTCCGGCCCAGTTAGAGACGAAGGCTCCGGGGATGTGCCCGTCGTAGTAGAGCTGGCTCTTGGCTCCGCGGTAAAGGGTCAGCGTCCAGGCCACGTTGAAGATCATGAACAGAATCAGCCAGGCACCGGAAGTGTGTGAACCGAAGAAGCGTGACCAACGGCCACGGTCCTTGGGGTTGTTGCGCAGTCGAATGATCGTGAACGTCACGATGCCGACAAGTACGAGCACGATGAATAGGTCTTCGGCGAAGCGAACGATCGGCCAGTCGCCAATAACCGGGAAGTGCCAGTTACTCCAGATCAATTCACCGAAGGCCTCCACCACGGTGATGCCCAGGATGATGAACGCCCACATTGTGAAGGCATGCGCAATACCCGGGATCGTCCACTTGAGTAGCTTCTTCTGCCCCAACACCTCAACGGTCTGGGTCTCAATGATGGTGCCCGCAGCGGGTGAGGCGGGACGGTCGACCGTGGGACGACCAGAACGCACCAGCTTGAACAGCGTGAGCGCGCGTCGTGCAGCGAAAGCCAGACAGACGACCGTAATCAGCGCACCGACAATGAGTCGGATGAGCATCATTTGGGACTGATCCACCGTTTAGTTCCCCTCAGGGTGCACGCAAATGTCTTTGCGCTGTGGGCATAGAGATCTCCTAGTGAGAATACGGGCCGGAAATCGCCCCACTGGTCACGACCCTCGCAAATTGTGACGTGGTGGGTCGCCGCTTAAGACTTCGGCCAGTCCTTCAACGGGTTGAGCGCATCCCAGTAATCCTGCTCGGGAATCTCTGGCGGGAGTTTGTCCACCTGTTCCTTGCCGGCAGCAGTGATGTAGTCCGCCCAGTCTTTGGGAACCCCGGATGGTTGCTGAGTGACCAACAGGTTGGCCAGTGTGTCATCCAGATTCACGAGTTCAGGCTTGACGACTTGGTTGTAGTTCGGCGCTGTGCCGGTGGGAAGCGGTTGTCCGGCACCCCATCCCTGGACCAGTAATCGTTCAACGGATAGTTGCTGCGCGATCTGGGCAGAGATGACCTTGGTCGCGAAGGCAGCAGGAACGTTGCCGGATGAGGTCTTGCTGACGAAGGTCTTGGTTGTTTTGGCAGCAGCAGCGTTGTCCGCGATGGGCAGGTTCTGGTCGTAGATCGCCCATGCGCCTTGTTTGGCCAGTTCTAGGCGGGCACGCACGGTCTGTGCCATCTGTTCGGCGGATTTCTTCGCAAAGCCGTTGCCTGATGAAGCTGTTCCATTGTCGGAACAGCCAACCAAAGCAATCCCGGCAAGCAGCGCGACGACCGCGGCACCTATTGCTGATTTGCGCGTCATACGCCCGAACTTAGGGCGTATGGCCGGTGCCGTAGGGGAACACACGCCAGGTAGCGTACTTGAGTCATATCGACTCAAGTTTTCTGAACTAACTATTGACATAATATATGAACCTTGACAAACTAGATGACATAACAATTCGTCTCTGCCTCGTGAGGGCAGAGCCCACATACATCGAAAAGCGAACATCCGCCTGCCCTACGCAGGCATAAGAAGGAGAGAAAGACATGGCACGAGCAGTAGGTATCGACCTCGGAACGACGAACTCAGTGGTTGCTGTCCTTGAAGGTGGCGACCCGACGGTTATCGCAAACGCAGAAGGCGCCCGCACCACGCCGTCGGTGGTGGCTTTTGCAAAGAACGGCGAAGTCCTCGTTGGTGAAGTCGCCAAGCGTCAGGCAGTAACGAACGTTGATCGCACGATCCGTTCGGTCAAGCGCCACATTGGCACTAACTGGACCCAAGACATTGATGGCAAGGCATATACCCCGCAAGAGATCAGTGCCCGCGTGCTGGGCAAGCTCAAGCGCGACGCTGAGGCGTACCTCGGTGATGACGTGACTGATGCCGTCATCACCGTCCCCGCTTACTTCAACGATGCTCAGCGTCAAGCGACTAAGGAAGCCGGTGAGATCGCCGGTCTGAACGTGCTGCGCATCGTCAACGAGCCAACGGCTGCTGCTTTGGCGTACGGCCTGGACAAGGGTGAAGACGAGCAGACCATCCTCGTGTTCGACCTTGGTGGTGGAACGTTCGACGTGTCCTTGCTGGAAATCGGCGGCGGAGTCGTCGAGGTCAAGGCCACCAGCGGCGACAACCACCTTGGTGGTGATGACTGGGACGAAAAGATCATCGAGCACTTGGTTAAGCAGTTCAAGAACGCGCACGGCGTCGACTTGTCGGCCGACAAGATGGCCATGCAGCGTCTGCGCGAAGCAGCAGAGAAGGCCAAGATCGAATTGTCGAGTTCCAACTCGACCACGATCAACTTGCCGTACGTGACCGCGTCTGCGGAAGGTCCGTTGCACTTGGACGAGACCATCACCCGTGCTCAGTTCCAGCAGATGACTCAGGACCTGCTGGATCGTTGTAAGGCACCGTTCAACAACGTCATCAAGGATGCCGGAATCAGTGTGAATGACATCGATCACGTCGTACTGGTGGGTGGTTCCACTCGTATGCCGGCGGTGACGGAACTGGTTAAGGAACTGACAGGCGGCAAGGAACCGAACAAGGGCGTCAACCCGGATGAGGTTGTTGCGGTCGGCGCTGTGCTGCAGGCCGGTGTGCTCAAGGGTGAAGTCAAGGACGTGCTGCTGCTCGACGTGACCCCGTTGAGCCTGGGCATCGAGACCAAGGGCGGCATCATGACGCGCTTGATCGAACGCAACACCACGATCCCGACCAAGCGTTCAGAAATCTTCACCACGGCAGAAGACAACCAACCGTCTGTGCTCATCCAGGTGTTCCAGGGCGAGCGAGAAATGGCGCTGTACAACAAGAAGCTGGGAACGTTCGAACTGACCGGTTTGCCGCCTGCCCCGCGTGGAGTCCCGCAGGTCGAGGTCACCTTCGACATCGACGCCAACGGCATCGTGCACGTGTCCGCCAAGGACTTGGGCACTGGCAAGGAACAGTCGATGACGATCACCGGCGGTTCAGGTCTGCCGCAAGAGGACATCGAACGGATGATGCGCGAAGCCGAAGAGCACGCCGACGAGGACAAGAAGCGTCGTGAGGAAGTCGAGGTTCGTAACCAGGCTGAGAACCTGGTCTACCAGACCGAGAAGTTCCTCTCCGAGAACGCGGACAAGGTTCCCGACGAGGCCAAGGAGAATGTCACTGGCCCGCTGGATGAACTGAAGAAGTCCCTCGAAGGCGAAGATGTCGAGGCCATCAAGTCAGCCAGCGAGAAGGTCGCACAAGCCAGCCAGGCGTTGGGTGCGGCGATGTACGCCGAGGCAGCTCAGGCCGCCGACGGAACCGCTGGTGACCAGGCATCAGGCGACGCTGGCGAACCAGCCAGCGACGACGATGATGTTGTCGACGCGGAGATCGTGGAAGACGAACCTGATTCAGGTGAGAACAAGTGAGCACCAACAGTGACGGCGTAACCGGTGAACCGGAACCGGATGAAGACTCCATCCGGTTCACCGACAAGCGCCGACTCGATCCCGAGACCGGAGAGGTTCGCCAACCGCAACCTGCGGCAGACGAACCAGGCGAACCAGACCCGGACAACTCGGCGAGTGACCTCACGGTGGAAGACATCACCAATGAGGCCAATGCCGATGAGCGTGTGACGGAACTGACCGATGATCTGCAGCGTGTGAGCGCGGAATACGCGAACTATCGCAAGCGGACCGAACGTGATCGAGTGCTGATCGCCGAGACCGCGCAAGCGAATTTGCTGCTTGAGTTCTTGCCGGTTCTGGAAGACATCGAGCGTGCTCGCGCGCATGAAGAGCTGACCGGTGGATTCAAGACGGTCGCCGAGTCATTGGAGTCGGTGGCAGCAAAGGCTGGATTGGAATCCTTCGGAGAACCCGGAGACGTGTTCGATCCAGAACTGCACGAGGCCATGACCCATACCGAGGGAGAAGGCCACGAAGCCCCAATCTGCTCAGCGATCTATGAACGCGGTTACCGCTTCAAGGATCGGGTGATTCGCCCCGCGCGCGTGGCAGTCAGTGAGTGAAGAACGCCGTGAGCTGCGTCAGAAAGGAGGTGCTCGGCGATGAGTGACGAAATCAAACGTGACTGGTTAGAGAAAGACTTCTACAAGTCGTTGGGTGTCTCCAAGAAAGCAGACGACAAAGAGATCAAGAAGGCATATCGGAAGCTCGCCCGCGAGCTACATCCAGACGCCAACCCGAACAACAAAGAGGCCGAAGAACGCTTCAAAGAAGTTTCCGAAGCCTATGACGTGTTGTCTGACCCGAAGACTCGTAAGCAGTACGACGAGGCTCGCAGTTTGGGTGGTCGGATCGGGAACTTTGGCGGTTTCGGTGGCGGTCGCGGTCCGGCCGGTGGTCAGAACTTCTCTATGTCGGACTTGTCGGATCTGTTCGGACAAGGAGCAGGGGGCAACCAAGGTGGTTTCTCCGACGTATTCGGTGGGCTGTTCAACCGCGGTGGTCAACATCAACGACCAGTGCGCGGACACGACATCGAAAGCGAAGTCACGCTGAGCTTCACCGATGCGCTCAATGGCGTCACCCTTCCGTTGCGATTGCAGATGGAAGGCCCCTGCCCAACCTGTGGTGGATCGGGAGCCAAGCCTGGTACTGCACCGCAGCCATGTTCGGCCTGTCAAGGCACCGGTTCCCGAGTGCGCAACCAAGGCGGATTCGCGTTCTCCGAGCCGTGTCCGGTCTGCATGGGTCGCGGCGCGGTCATTGGCGATCCCTGTCCCACCTGTCATGGAACCGGTGAAGGGACCAACACCAAGACCATCAACGCTCGCATCCCCGCCGGGGTACGGGACGGACAGAAGATCCGGCTCAAGAGCAAAGGTGGTCCTGGCGAACACGGCGGAGCCAACGGTGACTTGTTCATCGTCGTTCATGTGACCCGTGACCCGGTGTTTGGCCGAGACGGAAACAACGTCACTCTGACCGTTCCGGTTGCCTTCGACGAAGCAGCCTTAGGCGCGAACATCGTGGTACCCACGCCGGACGGTTCCACCGTGACCTTGAAGGTCCCGGCTGGCACTGCCAATGGTCGAAAGTTCCGAGTCCGAGGCAGGGGTGCGGCGACAAAGACTCCGGGCGACTTGGTCGTCACTGTCACCATCGCTGTTCCCGCGACGTTGTCTGACGAACAAACCGTCGCAGTCGAAGCACTGCGTACTGCTCGTGGTGACACCGATCCCCGAGCGGATCTGATGGCAAAAGTAGGTGAGTCCCGATGAATCGACTATCTGACGATCAACCCGTCTACGTGATCTCGGTTGCTGCCCAACTATCGGGGTTGCACCCGCAGACCTTGCGCCAATACGACCGTCTCGGGTTGGTCAGTCCGGATCGCTCGACTGGTCGAAACCGGCTCTACTCGATGCAAGACATCATCCGATTGCAACAAGTGCAAGAGCTGGCAGCCGAGGGTTTGAACCTCAGCGGAATCCAGCGAGTGCTGCAACTACAAGCAGAGGTCGAGTCGCTGCGTCAGCGTCTTGATGCTCACGAACGAGAGAAGACCTCGACTGCTTTGGTCGTGTGGCGACCAGCCAGTCGACGTCGAGCGAACTAACACCCAACAGCAACTAACCAACGAGGAATGGAAGGGGAGACCCGATGGAGAACAAGTACACGACACGAGTTCGGCAAGCGTTAGAGAACGCTGTTCGACTCGCTACGACTAAAGGGAACCCCGAGGTCGTTCCTGTTCATGTGTTGGCCGCTTTGTTGGAAGACGGCGACGACGGAATCGCTGTGGCATTGCTTGACGACCTTGGGGTTGATCGAACAGCGCTGAACACCAAAGTTCGGGAACTGATCGGAAAGCTGCCTGCTGCATCTGGCAGTAGCGCTGCCCCTGGTTTGGCTCGCCAAACCATCGAGGCACTGAATGCGGCAGGAGAACTCGCTGCCGAACGCGGTGATGAGTTCGTTTCTACCGAGCACCTGCTCATTGGTTTGGCGAAGTCTGGCGGCAAGGATGTCACCGCAGCTTTGGGCAGTGTTGGTGTGACTGCAGAGAAGCTGGTGGACAGTTTGTCCAAGGTGCGTGGGGGAACCCGGGTCACCAGTGCCGATCCAGAAGACACTTTCCAGGCGTTGGAGAAGTTCGGCGTTGACCTGACCGCGGCTGCCCGTGAAGGTCGGCTTGACCCGGTGATTGGCCGAGACGCAGAGATTCGTCGAGTCGTGCAAGTGCTGTCTCGCCGCACCAAGAACAATCCGGTACTTATTGGTGAGCCTGGCGTCGGTAAGACCGCTGTGGTGGAAGGCCTTGCCCAGCGCATCGTCGCCGGAGACGTGCCAGAAAGCCTGCGTGGAAAGCGCCTTATCTCGCTGGACATGGGTGCGATGGTGGCGGGCGCCAAATACCGCGGTGAGTTCGAAGAACGCCTTAAGACTGTGCTGGAAGAAATCCAGAAGTCCGAGGGGCAGGTCGTCACCTTCATCGATGAACTGCACACCGTTGTGGGTGCGGGTGCTACCGGTGACTCGGCAATGGATGCCGGAAACATGCTCAAGCCGATGCTTGCCCGTGGGGAACTCCGAATGGTCGGAGCCACCACTCTTGACGAGTACCGCGAGCACATCGAGAAGGACCCGGCGTTGGAACGTCGATTCCAAATGGTGCTCGTTGGGGAACCCAGCGTTGAGGACACGATCGGCATCTTGCGTGGCATCAAGGAGAAATACGAGGCACACCACAAGGTGGCGATTGCCGACTCCGCTTTGGTTGCTGCGGCCACTTTGTCCGATCGCTACATCACTAGTCGCTTCCTGCCTGACAAAGCCATCGACCTCGTGGACGAATCTGCCAGTCGACTTCGCATGGAAATCGATTCTTCGCCGGAGGAGATCGACAGTTTGCAGCGCAGTGTTGACCGGTTGAAGATGGAAGAGCTTGCGCTGGCCAAGGAATCTGATGCCGCATCCAAGGATCGGTTGGAACGGATTCGGGCAGATCTGGCGGATAAGGAAGAAGAACTTGTCGGACTGCGTGCTCGTTGGGAACAGGAGAAGTCTGGCCTGGACCGCGTCGGTGATCTAAAGATCCGGATCGACGAACTGCGCATGACGGCTGATCGCGCCCAACGCGACGGTGACTTCGAGCAGGCGTCCCGGATTCTTTATGCCGAGATTCCGCAGCTTGAGGAAGAACTCGAAGAAGCCAGTTCAGCGGCTGAAGGTCGCGCAACGATGGTGAAGGAAGAAGTCGGCCCCGACGACATCGCCGAGGTCGTCGCATCCTGGACCGGAATCCCTGCTGGCCGACTGTTGGAGGCAGAGACCCAGAAGCTGCTGCGGATGGAAGACGAACTCGGCAAGCGAGTGATCGGGCAACGCGAACCGATCCAGATCGTGTCCGATGCAGTTCGACGCAGTCGTGCGGGAATCGCTGATCCCAACCGACCACAGGGATCGTTCATGTTCCTTGGCCCGACGGGTGTTGGTAAGACCGAACTGGCCAAGGCGTTGGCTGGGTTCCTCTTCGATGACGAGCGCGCAATGGTTCGCATCGATATGAGTGAGTACGGCGAGAAGCATTCCGTCTCACGCCTGGTTGGGGCCCCTCCCGGATACGTCGGTTACGAAGAAGGCGGCCAACTCACGGAAGCCGTTCGCCGTCGACCGTATTCAGTGATTCTGCTGGACGAGGTGGAGAAGGCTCATCCAGAAGTTTTCAACGTGTTGTTGCAGGTGCTCGATGATGGTCGCTTGACCGATGGTCAGGGCCGCACAGTCGACTTCCGAAACACAATCCTGATCCTCACCTCAAACCTGGGTTCGCAGTTCCTCATCGACGAAAACTTGCCGATGGAAGAACGTGAACTGAAGGTCATGGATGTTGTGCGACAAGCGTTCAAGCCAGAGTTCCTTAACCGGCTAGACGGCGTCATCATGTTCGATCCGTTGACCACTGACGAGCTCACTCACATCGTGGACTTGCAGCTGGCCGATTTGCAGCAGCGTTTGTCTGATCGTCGCATCGAACTAGACGTGACCGATCCTGCGAAGGAATGGCTGACCCTGCGTGGCTTCGATCCCCTATACGGGGCTCGACCCTTGCGTCGTCTTGTGCAAACCGCCGTCGGTGATCAGCTCGCCAAGGAGATCCTGGGCGGAACTGTCCTGGATGGTTCGACCGTTGTCGTCGATGTCGATGCCAGTGGTGAGGCTCTGTCGGTTACGCCTATCGGCTAGCGGTTTCAAGAGCTGGCTGACATTTGCCGGGAACTCATGTGCATCGGGTAACGGAATTGAAGCTAGGCAAGTTGATCTGGGACTGGCATTTTTCCTGCTTCCGTCCAGAAGTCTGTACGCCCAGCATGCCGTCCGTACAGGAGGAACTCCACCTTTGCGGGCCGTCCACCCTTGGGTCGACCAGGCATGGGGACGTGAAACTTACGCTGCCTTCCCAGGAGATAGAACTTCAGAGACAACACGGCGCCATGCAGTAGCTCCTGATGTGTCGCTATCTGTCTGGTCAGTGGGACGTAGGTACGTCGGTCAAACCACTCCTTCGTGGTCTGGATGGCAACGTCAGTGAGGTCTTCCACTGGTGTTTCTGAACGAATCCAGGTCTGTAGTAGTTCTTGTTCGAGGAGGCCGCGGTAGGGCTCCATCAAGTCGTACACGAGAGAGGGATAGTCAGTCGGTTCGTGCAGGAAGCCATGAAACGGAGATAGGTGGTGGTATGCGATCCACCGTAGGACCACACCGCTAGTGAATTTTGAGACCGCGTCTAGCGCCGCTCCTGCCGGATTCTTAAGCATGAATGGTGCCGTGTTGGTTTCTCCAGCGACAGGTCGCGGAGGTCGCCGTGTCCATTCGGGGTGCCCAGTTGTCCTGCCCAGATATTCCATGTAGGTACGCCAATATTTCTTTGCATGTTGCGCTTCGATGTTCCTCAGATGAGCAACCGATGCGCGGCCCGGGAGTTCAGCGGGAGGAATCAACCACGACATTGATTTGAACTTCGCGAGCAGGAGTTGTCGGGAGATGTGTGTCGCCAGTTGCGAATTCTGGCGCTTCACGAGTTGGTGGCTGATCGTGTCGTCCGGGTCTGGTCGCCATCCAGCTGTGATGTAGACCGGCCGCGCCATGTGGCGACGGTGCAGGATGATCGGGACGCCTTTTCGCGCTATTGAGTCGAGCATCCTCGGGGACAAAGGTGTGGTGGTATCCCCATAGATCAAAATGCTCGAGATGTCACTAAGGTCGGTGGTTACCTCGCCGCCGTTGTATACGAACTCGAATTGTCCGCCTCGTTTCAGCTCGGCAGATTGCAGGTATGGCAGCCACAGAGGGGCGCGCTGTTTGCTGGACCTTGATTCATGCATAAAAAGCTGATTCAAGCGAGAAACTATGCTCGTTTTCATCTTGATTGCTACTCTCTTCGGCAGTTGACAACTCCACAGCGTTCAGGGAAACCCTTTAGTTTCAGGGGATTAGAGCCATTGCCCCATGGTTTCCTCACCTGAAGTCAGAGGGTTAAAGGCTTCGTGAAACGGCCTCTGCACCTGAAGTCAGAGGGTTAAAGGCTTGCACAGCTTGGTCAGGGCACCTGAAGTCAGAGGGTTAAAGGCCGAATCACCGCATCCGGGCACCTGAAGTCAGAGGGTTAAAGGCTATCCGCCGAGCTGCCCAACACCTGAAGTCAGAGGGTTAAAGGCGTGTGTTGGGAATCATCAACACCTGAAGTCAGAGGGTTAAAGGCCGAAGTCTCGGCAGAGCAACACCTGAAGTCAGAGGGTTAAAGGCCTGCATTTGCGTGTGCAGACACCTGAAGTCAGAGGGTTAAAGGCGATCACCGCAAGCCACAACACCTG